>JACQIJ010000143.1 GCA_016198545.1 Pseudomonadota bacterium | reverse complement strand
GGGGCGAATAGAAAAAAATGAGTGCGGAGGACAAGGCATCGTATACGGCCGTTTTGCTGCCGGGGGCACGCGTCCTGCTTTATGCGCGGGACGGCGAAACGAAGAGCGCGTTTCAGGCTCTTGAAAAGGACTGGCGCTTTGCCCGCGTGAATCTGGAAGTCAGGGATGGCGGCGTGAGCGAAGCCATAGCCGCGTTTAAGGCCGAACAGTCTCCTGACATCGTTATCATACAAACGGATACGATCGATGATGGATTTTCACAGAAGCTTGAGGAGCTGGGCGCTGTCTGTGCCGAAGGAACGGGCGCCATCGTCATCGGCCCGGTAAACGATGTGGATTTGTACCGCAAACTGGTCGGCATGGGCGTCAGCGATTATCTGGTCAGGCCGGTAAAAACGGAGCCTCTCGGAAATGATATCGCGGCGACCCTGATCGAGAAGATAGGCGCAACGGGCAGCCGCCTGATAGCCCTGATGGGTTCAAAAGGCGGCGCCGGCGTTACATCCCTGACCGAAGGCCTCGCGTGGGCGCTTTCGGACGAGATGAAGCAGAAAACGTTTTTGCTCGATGCCGCGGGTGGCTGGTCATCCCTCAGCGTCGGCATGAACTTCGAGCCATCCACGACGCTGGCCGAGGCCGCGCGCGCGGTGATGGAAGGAAACAGCGACAGCCTGACCCGCATGATGTTTACAGCTGGCGAAAGGCTTACGGTTCTCAGCAGCGGCGGCGATGTCATGCTCGATGACCTCGTGCCGCCGGAAAATTTTGAAGTGATGCTCGATCATCTGATGACGACATATCCCGTGATGCTTGTGGACCTGTCCGCCGCGCCGGCGGGGCTGAAGCGGGTTGTCCTGACGCGCGCCCATAAAATTCTGCTGGTTACGCCGCCGACACTTCCTGCCGTGCGGGCAACGCGCACCCTGCTGCAGGAGATGAAGGATTTGCGTGGCGGGTCCGTTGGAGAAGTTGATGTTATCGTCAATATGTCGGGCATCGCGCCGAAGCACGAGGTCTCCAAAGCCCAGATCGAACAGGGGCTTGAACGGAAGGTTGCTGCCGTTCTTCCCTTCGACCCCGCTCTGTTTATCAGGACGGAAAGCGAAGCGAAAAAGCTTGGAGATGACAAGACCGGACACGGCATCATTGAAAAAATAACGCCGCTCGTCAAAAAAGTTCTGGCCAGCGCAGGCAGCGAAATCGCCGCCGGGAATGACGATGCCGAGGAAGATAAAAAAGGCGGCATCGGCGGGTTGTTGACGAAACTGAAAGTGAAGTCGTAAAGGCAGGCATCATGGCGTTCGGCAAGAAATCGACATCCGGATCGCCGTCGTCCCAAAAACCAGCGGCGACGCCCGCGCTTGCACCCTCCAAGCCTGCGCAACATCAGAATAAAAAAGAAGAACCGGCGAAAAAAGAAAGCTCTGCGCCCGCTACGGGCGACCAACTGGCGCATCTGCAGGCTCTGTCGAAGGAAGGCGCCGACAAAAAGCCGCGTAAATCTATGTCGGATGATGTCATCCTGACCCATGAGGGCGGCGATGGAGAAAAATCACCGCAGGACAACATGACATCCCTGCGCCTGCAACGCGCGCGCAACAGGATATGGCTCGACCTGCGCGACGGCATCGATCTGAAGGCTCTGGCCCGCATGGACGGGAAAGCGGCGCGCGAGGAAGTGGCTTCCGCCGTTGAGGAGATTGCCCGTTTCCGCAACCTCGATGTAACTCCGGCGGAGCTGGAACAGATTGCCAAGGAATGTGCCGATGACATGCTCGGATACGGTCCGCTTGAATCTCTTCTCGAAATGGACGGCATCGCCGATATCATGATCAACGGCCCCGAAACCATTTACATCGAATTGAAGGGCAAAATCCAGAGAACGGATATCAAGTTCCGCGATAACCAGCATCTGACGACGATTTGCCAGCGCATCGTCGGCGCCATCGGCCGCCGCGTCGATGAGTCGTCGCCGATTTGCGATGCGCGTTTGCCTGACGGTTCGCGCGTGAACGTCATCATACCGCCGTTGGCGGTTGACGGGTCCTGCATGACCATCCGTAAGTTTACCAAAGAGAAATTGACCCTTGAAAAGCTGGTCGATTTCGGATCCATGACGCCCTCCTGCGCGAAGCTCGTGATGGCGGTGGGCCGCTGCCGCGTCAATGTTCTGGTTTCCGGCGGTACGGGATCGGGTAAAACGACGATGCTGAACTGCCTGACACGCTATATCGAGGCGGGCGAGCGCATTATTACCTGCGAGGATGCCTGTGAATTGCAACTGCAACAGCCGCACGTCGTGCGCCTCGAAACGCGCCCCCCCAACCTTGAAGGGGTTGGCGAGGTGACGATGCGCGATCTTGTTAAAAACTGCCTGCGTATGCGCCCTGAGCGGATTATTGTCGGCGAGGTGCGGGGGCCGGAGGCATTCGACCTGCTGCAGGCGATGAATACCGGCCATGACGGGTCAATGGGCACGGTCCACGCCAACAACCCGCGCGAGGCATTGTCGCGCATGGAGAACATGATCGCGATGGGCGGCCTTAACCTGCCGCAGAAAGCGGTGAGGGAGCAGATTGCTTCCGCCGTCAATGTGATCGTGCAGGTGCAGCGTCTGCGGGACGGATCCCGGAAAACCACCCATGTTACGGAGATAACGGGCATGGAAGGGGATGTCGTCACGATGCAGGATCTTTTCGTTCTCGAGATTGAGGGCGAGGATGAAGACGGCAAGTTGATTACGAAGCACAGATCAACGGGTCTCCGCCCAAAGTTCTATGACAAGGCCCGCCAGTTCGGCGTCGAGAAGCTTGTTCTTGATGCGATGGAAGAGGCGTACGGCTGATGAATCCCCTCATTATAATAGGATTTTTTCTTGTCCTGCTGATTGTTCTGGGCATGGCCGCGGCCATGATTATGGGTAACGAGCGGGAGCAAAAGCAGCGCATGATGGCTGTCATTAAAGGTCGCAGCGGTCCTGCGGAAGGCGATGAAAAGAGCAAGAAGAGCGAAGGCGACAAAAGGCGCGCGGAAATTGCGAAAAAATTGAAAGAGGAGGACGAGGACAGCGGCAAGAAAAAGAGAAAAGCCACTCTTGAATCCCTGTTTGAACAGGCGGGCTTGAAGATCAGCGTAAAAAAATACTGGATGTTTTCTTTTTTGTCCTGCCTCGTCTTTATCGTGGCGACAAAGATTTTCGGCTATTCCAACTTTGTTGCGCTTATGGCCGGGATCATAGGTCTCTTCGGGCTTCCGCGTTTTATCGTGCGCCGCAAAATCAACAAACGCCAGAAGCAGTTTCTTGAGGAATTCGCTGATGCCCTGGAAGCGATGGTGCGGCTTCTGAAGGCGGGCATGCCCGTAACGGAAGCCATCGCTATGGCCAGCAAGGAATTCACCGGGCCTGTAGGCGAAGAGATGATGCGCATATATGATGCGCAGAAGGTTGGGATTTCCTTGCCGGAGGCAACGTTGGAAGCCGCGCGCCGCATGCCGCTGACGGAAATGCAGATGTTTGCGACAGGCATATCCATCCAGCAGCAGACGGGCGCCAGTCTGTCGGAGGTGCTGCTGAATTTGGCCGGCGTTATCCGCGCCAGATTTAAACTTAAGCGTAAGGTTAAGGCTCTGTCGTCCGAGGCCAAGGCTTCCGCCGGGATTATAGGCTGCCTGCCGTTTCTTGTCGGCGGCGCGATCTCTCTTATAAACCCGGACTACATGGGAATTCTGTTTGAATCGACCGCCGGCAAGGTGATGCTTGTCGGGAGCGCCATCTGGATGTCGATGGGAATCTTCATCATGAAAGCCATGATCAATTTCAAGGTATAACGCGGATGTTTGGTATGGATACGATTATAGTTCTTCTTAGTGCATTGGCCGCTGCCGGATCGTTTATGGCGTTTGCGTTGCCTTTCCTCAACAGAGAGGAGAAGAAGGAGCGGTATCGTTCCGTCATCGAAAAGAAACGCAAAGCTCTTTTTGAGCAAAGCAAGCAACAGATGGCTCAGCGCGGAAAAGGGGAGAAGCAGCTCTCGGCGCGCGAATCGGTCGCCATGTCGTTCAAGGTGCAGGAAATGCTGGGCGAGCTGGGAGAAAAGGTGCGCGACCAGATGTTGCAGGCAGGCATCAGGAATCCATCCGCGCCGCTGAAATTCATGATAGCGCGCATTGTCCTTCCGTTTTTCTTTGTCGGCACAGCCATGTTTTTTATCTCACAGATGGAAAAGGATCTCTCGAACACTGTAACCCTTGCCATCATCGCAGGCGCAGCCTTTGTCGGATACAAGCTTCCCGGTCTGATCATAAAAAATCAGATTCAGAAAAGAAGCCAGGAAATCAATCTCACGTTCCCTGATGCGCTCGACATGATGCTGATATGCGTGCAGGGCGGCATTGGCCTTGAGCAAACGGTTGACAGGATCGCGGAAGAGGTAGCGGAGCACTCCCCTACATTGGCGGAGGAGCTGGGCATTCTGAGCGCGGAAATGGCCATGCTGAACGATCGTCGGACCGCACTGCAGGATTTTGCCCGCCGGGTCGGCAGCGGCGCCGCCAAGTCTTTTGCGACGGCGCTCATACAGGCGGAGCAGTATGGTACATCCGTATCGCAGGCATTGCGCGTCATGTCGGAAGACTTAAGGGATCAACGAATGGCTGCGGCCGAGCAAAAAGCGGCTGCCTTGCCGCCCAAGCTGACTGTGCCAATGATTGCCTTTTTTCTGCCCGTTCTGTTTGTGGTTATCCTTGGGCCGACTATCTTGCAGTTTTTGCAGACGCGGTAAGTTTTATTTTTCGTATTGTTTGATATTTGGAAAGTATTGGATTACAGACAAAATACAGTCAAATTCAATTCTAACTCTGTCAAAAAGAAGGTGAACTTTAAGCATTGCCGCGTTATACTGAAGATGGTCGTTGTGCATTTTCCATTTTCCTTTTATAGCAGCCTATGATGCGATTTATCAAAAGACTATCTCTGTCTGTGTGCATGGCAGCTTTGCTGGGCCATTCCGCCCTCATGCCTTCGGCCGCCGCGCAGGATGACGGTTTGTTTCCGCCTCGGGCTTCCGTTTCTGAGGGGGCTCCCGAATATGAATTGTCACCGACGGAAGATACGCATCCGATGATGCGCCTGACGCCGGAGAAGTCGGAAATTGTCAATCTGGACGCCGATGTGAAAAGCCTGATCGTCGGGAACCCGATGCACCTGAATATCATCATGGACAATACGCGGCGTCTTGTGCTAATTCCGCGCACCCCGGGCGCAACCCATTTTACGGCGCTGGACGACACCGGGAAGGTTGTCATGCAGCGTCACGTTATCGTTTCAGGGCCGAATGAAAAGTTCGTTCGCATCCGCCGCAGCTGCGCGATGGCCCAGGGGGGAAATTGCGAAGATACCAGCATGTATTACTGTCCCGGCGGCATGTGCCATCCGGTGGCGGTCATTGACGCCAATACGCAATTGCCGCGTAATCCGGTTCCCGCCTCGGTTCCGCCGGGGGGGGCATCAAAAAATACTTCATTGGGCAGTTTGCTGGGCAATGATGAAGGTACATCTGCTGATGCCGATGAGGATGCGAATGCCACCCGCCAGCAGGCCGTGGACGATCTTTTGAAGGCATTGAAAGATGCTGTGAGCCAGCCCTCAGAATCATCTGATGGCGGCGAGGAATAATACCGGAAAACAAGAAATACGGATGAGGCCATGAAAAAAATTCGCTTTTATTTCCTGATCGGGACGGTTTGTCTTGCGCTGCCCCTTGCTGCCTGCCAGACGACGCATGATACGCAGCGTGTCGGCGAGGTCGATGCAGCGCTGGCGCGCGCGGCGGCGGATGCATCGGCGCAAGGCAATGCAAGGCAGTCTCTGGCGCTTCTGGAGAAAATATACAAGCGGGACAGCTCGAACGTGGACAGCGCTGCCAATTATGCGCGGGCGCTGCGCGAAGAGGGAAGATTGAATCGCGCCGTTCTGGTGCTGACGCCGTTCGTTACTGATGAATCAAAAACGCATGCGGGAGCTTGCACGGAATTCGCGAATGTGCAAGCGGCTCTCGGCAGCTATGCCGAGGCGGAATCTCATGCCCGCCGCGCCGTTCTGGAGGCGCCCGAGTCTGCGCAAGGGTATCATGTTTTAGGAATTGCGCTTGACGCGCAGGGACACCACCAGCAAGCCGAAACGGCTTTCCGCAAGGCTTTGGAATACTGGACGGGCGATCCGGCGCCGGTATTGAACAACCTGGGTCTGAATTTGGCGACGCAGGGGTTTCTTGATGAGGCTGTCGATACCTTGCGGAAGGCTGCCGCCGTATCGCCAGGCCGCACCGAGATTGAAAGAAATTTGCGCATCGTGGCCGCGCTTCAGGAGCAGCCCCCCAAGCCGGGAAGTCTGAGCGGCCAACGCGCGCCTGTTCCGGCGCATAAGCCGGTTAATGCGGCATTCAAGGGCATTTCCGTCCCTGAGCCGGTGGCAGGAGACGTCCAGGTTAAGGTCGAGGCGAAGCCTGTTGAAGCCGTTGAATCGGAACCGGCGCAATAAAACTTTATCGAATGTAATTCCGATCATTCGAAATGAAGCGCTTTCCGCTCTTTATAGGGCCAATCTATTTCAGGAATGGCAGTAATCCGCAGGGGACCAAAAAGAACGTTACGATTTTGCAGGGTCAGAACGGCCTCAATTTTCCGTTCTCCGTCGCCATTGTCTTTTGCCAGCGCGTTCAGAACCGTTGATGTGATGAGCGCTTGCTTAGGCTCCAGCATGGCTTTTTCCTGCAACCACCCCAGGAAAGGCTGGTGGCCGCTTGCGACAAGGGCCAAGTTTCCAGATGGTTGCAGATCGGAATCAAGAAAAAATTCGCCTTTGCCTGATGCTTCGAGGCTTTCTTTTCTGAGTGCAAAAGATGGAATGATAAATTTTGCGCCGCTGTCGCGCCACGCGCGAAGCGATTCGACTGTGGCGGCGGCGGGGATCATGGCGGGGACAATGCCGGAAATAAAGAGGTAATCAATAGACCAGATATCGCTGTCGATATGTTTTCCATCCAGAGGAGAGACATCCGATGAAAGGGACAGTCCGCGCGGAAAGTCGACTTCGAGGGCGCTGTCGGGCAGTGGAAATCCTCTGATTTCAAGCGCGGGAACAGCAAGGATCATATACCCGTTATGAATGAGGCCGGAAAAGGAGATGCGATGTTTTCCAGGAAAGCCGGAAGCGGAAGGACGCACGCCATCGATAATTATGCTTCTTTTATCAGCCTCAAGGTATAGCGCCGCAATTTCATTATCGATGGCTCTCGCTGTCGTAAACCAGAAAGCCGTATATCCGGCAAAACCGGCCAGAATGAGGCCACAGGTGAATATAAGGAGCGTCTTCCTCATTTTTGCTTTTCTTGCGCTTCCTGAACGAGTAAATCGGAGTGATGCTCCAGCCGCGCCTGAATGTCCTTAACGACTTCGTATATGCCAAGATTCTCCTGCACGGGCGCAAGGAATTCAAAAACAACCCGGCCCGGCTTTTTAATCCAGCTGCTGCGCGGCCAGAAAACGCCGCTGTTCAGGGCCATAGGTATGACGGGCAAGCCTGTCACATCGCGCAGCTTTGCGACGCCGGCCTTATAGGGTTTTTCCTGCGCGGTTTGCCATGTGTGGACCCGCGTTCCCTGCGGGAAGATGATAATCGGCCGTCCCTGCGCCTTTGCGCGCAGGCCTTCCTCTCCAATCTGGCCCAAGGATTCGTGCGCGCGCGATCTGTTAATGGCAACTGGTTCCGACTTCGCCAGAAACCACCCCCACAATGGAATTTTCAGCAATTCCTTTTTCAGCACAATCGCGGGGTCGTCAAACAGTATGTGCATTTTCATCGTTTCATAGGGAGACTGGTGCTTTGCTGCGACGATGAAAGATCCTGCGGCAGGAAGGTTTTCCCGTCCGCGTATCTCGAAATTAAGGCCGAGGATGAACCGTTCAAAAAACCATACGCTATGGACGAAGAGCTTTACAATCCACATAGCTTGCCTTTTCGGCAGCAGGAGGCCCGGAAGACACAGGATGCAGACAAGGGCCGTCGTTCCATAAAATGCGATATTGAAAAGCGCCGATCTGATGAAAAGGCCCGGCGGATGCATCAATAAATCCTTTTTCCAGGAGGATCCAATGTCACGCGCAGCCATGTCAGCACGGTTTTGTGATATTCCCCGATCATCAGTTTCATATAGCCGCCTTTCGCGGCGTATTCGGCGGGCGTGGAGGTTACGGGGCTCGGAAAGATTCCCTTTTCCGGCATAAGGCGTGTGAATTCCATCAACGCGCGCATGATATGATAATCGGATGTCACGAGCCGGAAAGATTGAACATGGCGAGCCCGGACCCATTTCAGCGCTTCAACGGCGTTGTCCTTGGTATCTTGTGCGGCATAGTCCAAAGTGATGCAGCAGCGCAGATCGCTTCCATCATATTCCGGCCATAGGGAAAGAATTTCTTTCAGCGTTACTTTTTCATTCACGCCGGAAATGAAAACCTGCTCCGACATCCCGGTTTTCATCATGTCAAGCCCGGCATTGATGCGATCGGATCCCCCTGTCAGGATTACAATGGCGTCTGTTTTCATTAATTGCCGCGCTGTGTCCGTGTTTTTAACCAGATCGCAGAAGGTTATAAAGCCGATGCCCCATATCGCAAAGGATGTAAGAGCGATCATGATAATTCCCAAGACCGCGACTCTTCTTTTCATGGCATGTCCTTCAGAGCGCGGTGAACGGTTTGGCGCGACGTCAGCGCGGCAAGCGCAGCAGCCAGAAACGGCAGCGCCGCGATTGCCAGCATGTTCGCAATGCCAAGGTGAAATTCCGGAAGTAGGTTTGCTCCCATTTGTCCCGATATCCAGCCGATAAGGAGAAGTGTGAGGATTCCCGCGGCCGTTCCTGTTGCGCTTCCGCGCAAGGCAAGTACGAAAGCGTTATGCTGGAACTGTCTTGAAATATAGTTGTCGGATGCGCCCATCAGATGCAGGAGGCTGATTTCTTCGGCATGTACGGCCATGCGCGACCGTATTGCACCCGCCACGGCGGTAGCCGTAGTTATGCCGATGACGACAAGAAGTATCGCCGAAACAAGCCGCAGGGATTTTGTAAAACGCAGCAGATCGTTCAGCCATGTTTCATGCGTATCGATTCTTGCCTGCGGTATGGCGGAAATTATTTTTTCTTCCAGTGCGCGCATATCGGTATTTTCGGCGTCGCTCAGGGTTACGGCGATCAGGCTGGGGAGGGGGATGCCGGAAAACGACAACCCGCTGCCAAGCCAGGGTTTGACCAGCGCGGTCAGTTCGCTTTCATCCAGCATATGGGCTGTGTGGACGGAAGGGGTGGACTTGAGTATTTGCAAGGCGCGATCGGAAAGCGCTGTCACTTCATCGCGTCCGAGAATACGGCCGTCCGTCCCTTCCGCAGGAATTTCTATTGTAATGCGATTCTCAAGACCTGATGTCCATCGTTCAGTCATTGCCGACAGCGTAAAGGATGCAGCTATTGCCAGAACGGCTAAAAGCGACATCAGAGCGATCAGCAATATCAGAAAGCCCGTGCCCTCGTCCCTGTTCAAGGGCAGGTCATAGAGTCTTTTCCCTTGCGACGTTCCTACGGTTTTTTCAACGCGCGCCATTAAAAAATCCCCTCTATTTTCCTGCGCAGCCAGTTGACCTGCGGTTGAACCTGCAGGTTCCCCTTGTCCAGAACAAGGCGCGGGTGACCGAAGCGTTCCATCAGGCGTTGGTTGTGCGTCGCGATAACGATGGTTGTGCCCATGCGGTTTAGCTGGTCAAAAAGATTCAGCAGGCGATATCCGATTTCATCGTCGAGGTTTCCTGTCGGCTCGTCGGCCAGGAGGAGGCGCGGGCGCGTAATGACGGCGCGGGCGATGGCCACGCGCTGCTGCTGCCCTCCCGACATTGTGCTGGGTAAAGCGCGCAGCTGGTCGCCGAGCCCCACCCATTCCAGAAGCTCCTGCACGTTGTTGCGCACCTCTTTCTCGGGCCGCCCCTGTATGCGCAACGGCAGGGCGACGTTGTCGAATGCGGAGAGATGCTGCAGCAGGCGGAAATCCTGGAACACGACGCCGATGCGCTGTCGCAAGGGCGCAAGCTGGCTGCGCGTCATGCCATTTATATTCTGCCCGAACATGCTGACGAGACCGCGCGTGGGCTTGCGGCCCAGATACATCAGGCTCAGCAGGGATGTTTTGCCGGCGCCGCTGGGCCCGGTCAGAAAGTGAAAAGAACCGGGATCAAGCGTGAAGCTTATATCGCTCAGGATTTCCGGCCCGATGCCGTAACGCAGCCCGGCATGTTCAAAACGGATCATTCGACCGACGCTTCCTCCGGCGTTATCTGCTTCAGAAGGACATACAGGAACGCCTGGGATTTTTGATAGGGGTTTTCGATATCATAAGCCGTGCGCAGGGCATGGTCGAAATATTTTCCGTCGGCGAATACCTTAGAGATGATACGGAGTTCCTTGTCTTTGTAACCGGTATCATCGATGGCGGCGACGCTTTTAAGTACGGCTGCGATATCCCCGCGCTGCGCCTGTATCTCTCCCGCCTCGCCGTAGGCTTTGTTTCGCAAGCTTGCGTTATCCATCGTTGCCGCGGTTTTTAACGCTCCGTCATTATCGCCTGCGAAGGCTTGCGCCATTGAAATGTATGTAAGGGCAATGGCGTGTGACGGGGGATGATCTATTTTTTTCGCTTCCTCGGTCAGTTTCGCAAACAGCGCGGCATACTCCTCCCGCGGCAGTTTTTCATCTGCTGCCGCCATGCCGATACCGCGGATGGTCAGGGCCTTCGTGTCCGGGCTTTTGATTTTTCCGAGCAGGGCGATGGCGCGGTCGGTTTGTCCTTTATGCGATAGCAGCTTCGCCGTTTCGCGGTAGGTTGCGTCACGCCAGTTATCTTCCGTCACGTCGTTCGCCGTCTTTTCGATCATATCGAACAGGCAGGCCATATCTTCTGCGACGCATGCGGTTGGTGGTTCTTGCGCATGCGCGGAAGCCGATAAAAACATTATGACTACAATTGTTAAAATACGAGGCATCCGGTTCCCATCATTGCCT
>JACQIJ010000142.1 GCA_016198545.1 Pseudomonadota bacterium | reverse complement strand
CCATATGTGCGCTTCAGGATATCAGTCTTGATGTCGAGGTGAAGTTCGCCCATGCCCTTTAGAATGGTCTGGCCCGATTCCTGATCGGTCTGTACGCGGAAAGAGGGGTCTTCAGAGACAAGCTTGCCCAGCGCAACGCCCATTTTTTCCTGATCCGCTTTCGACTTTGGCTCAATGGCAATTTCGATGACCGGATCGGGGAAGGTCATGCGCTCCAGCATGATCGGCTTGGACGGATCGCACAGCGTATCGCCCGTCGTCGTATCTTTCAGGCCGACCAGCGCGACGATGTCGCCGGCGCGGGCTTCCTTGATTTCTTCACGGGAGTTGGCATGCATCAGCAACATCCGGCCAATTCGCTCCTTGCTTTCCTTGACCGAATTTTCGGCATAGGAACCGGCCTGCAATGTACCGGAATAAACGCGTGTGAAGGTCAGCGTGCCGACGAACGGATCGGTCATGACCTTGAATGCCAGCGCGGAAAACGGCGCATCATCCAGCGGCGGGCGGGTATCATCTTCATCCGAGCGGACTTTCTTGCCCTTGACGTCGCCGACATCGGCCGGGGACGGCAGGAAGTCTATAACGGCATCCAGCAACGGCTGTACGCCTTTATTTTTGAAAGCGGACCCGCACATCATCGGGATCAACTTCAATGTAACCGTGCCTTTGCGGATGCACTTTTTCAGGGTCGGAACATCGATTTCCTTGCCCTCAAGATATGCCTCCATCGCGGCATCATCCATTTCAACGGCCTTCTCAATCAGCGCATCGCGATATTGCTTGGCCTTGTCCTTCAGATCGGCAGGGATTTCCTGCTCCTTGAACGTCGCGCCTAGCGTATCAGCGTCCCACACGACCGCCTTCATTTTCAGCAGATCGACGATGCCGACGAAATCCGACTCAATGCCGATGGGAAGCGTCAAAATCAGAGGATCTATGCCGAGACGCTTTTTGACGCTGTCAACGCAATCGTAGAAATCGGCGCCGATTTTGTCCATCTTGTTTGCGAAGATGATGCGCGGCACTTTGTACTTGTCGCCCTGGCGCCAGACGGTTTCGGTCTGCGGCTCGACGCCCTGGTTGCCGTCGAGCAGGCACACGGCCCCGTCGAGAACACGCAAGCTGCGCTCGACCTCGATCGTGAAATCCACGTGGCCGGGCGTGTCGATGATGTTAATGCGGTATTTTTCCTTGTCGTCCGGGCCAACCCAGAAGCAGGTCGTGGCCGCGGATGTAATCGTGATGCCGCGCTCCTGTTCCTGCTCCATCCAGTCCATCGTCGCGGCGCCGTCATGGACTTCGCCGATCTTATGCGACTTACCGGTGTAATACAGGATGCGCTCCGTGCACGTCGTCTTGCCGGCATCGATGTGGGCCATGATGCCAATATTGCGGTAGCGTTCGATAGGCGTTTCGCGTGTCATTATCCTGTACTCTTCCCTTTACTCTTCGTAACCTTTACCAGCGGTAGTGAGCGAAAGCCTTGTTGGCTTCGGCCATCTTGTGAGTGTCCTCGCGCTTTTTCACGGCGTTTCCGCGGTCGTTTGCGGCGTCCATCAGCTCGCCCACCAGACGTTCAGTCATGGTGTTCTCGCCGCGGCCGCGAGCGGCATCGATGATCCAGCGCATGGCAAGCGCCAGCGCGCGCTCGGGGCGCACCTCGACCGGAACCTGGTAGGTTGCGCCGCCAACGCGGCGGGAGCGCACTTCCAGATACGGCTTCACTTTTTTCAGCGCGCGGTGAAAAACCTTCAGCCCCTTGCTGCCGGAACCCTGCTTGCCGCTTTCGCTGCTGCCCGTGCTATCGTCATCCTCAAAATTCTCGTTCGCGGCTTTTTTGTCCAGGATAGCCAGAGCATCATAAACGATGCGTTCGGCCACGGATTTCTTGCCGTGATACATGATGCAATTGATGAATTTCGACAGCACCAGATCCGCGAATTTCGGATCGGGAAGGATTTCTCTTTTATCTGCCTGACGACGACGTGACATTCTGCATGCTCCTCAAAATTACTTCGGTCTCTTCGCGCCGTATTGCGAGCGCGACTGTTTACGATCCTTGACGCCTTGCGTATCGAGCGCGCCACGAACGATAGTGTAGCGAACGCCCGGCAAGTCCTTGACCCGGCCGCCGGCAACCAGAACGACGGAGTGTTCCTGAAGATTGTGGCCTTCGCCCGGGATGTAGCAAATCACTTCCTGTCCCGTGGTCAGGCGCACCTTCGCCACTTTCCGCAGAGCGGAGTTCGGTTTTTTCGGCGTGGTCGTGTAAACGCGCGTGCACACGCCGCGACGTTGCGGGCTTTGCTTCAGAGCCCGGTTTTTACGCGGTTTCATCGCCTTCTTGCCGCCCTTCATGCGCGGCTTGCGGATCAACTGGTTAATCGTCGGCATCGTTCGCCTTTCTTGCTTTCACAAAAATCGTTTCATACCAGGATGGTAACTGTCGCTTGCGCCGGAAATCCCTAACTGCGCCCGATGGCCGGGCCGCTTTGCGGATTTCACTCTTCAAAACGCGGGCTGCGTCTAGGCGATTTTTTCCTAGGAAAACAGTGGCCTACAGCCAGCCCATCCTTTGTAATCGCGGGGAATATACAGTTATCCCCAGAGGCAAGTCAACATGTTTTTGATAAAAATACGGAACAAAAGTGAGATTTATGAATTATATCCGTTTTGTAGAGGAAATAGCTTATAGTTCAAGCTTTCTTGCCGCATTTCTTAATACCCTAAAATTGAGCGGATTCGGAAGACGCGGCAGCCCTGCCAAAAAGATACCTGCCTTTAGAAAACATCGTCGCGCCGCCCATATCCGCGCCCGCATGCCGCCATATCTCATAGTTTACATAGTTTATATACTATGGTAGATTACTCCCTTCGCAACGCCAGCCGGGGTGACGCCGATGATAGATATGAACATATATGAATGAGAAGTGCTCTAGATTGCTTCGTCGGCCTTTGGACTCCTTGCAATAACGGAAGAATATCGAGTTGTTAATGCATCGCTTTTTTCTTCCCGCATTAAAAAAGGAGGCCGAAACCCCCTTTTGCATGATCGAAAAAATCAAGGCCGCCTGTAAAGTTCTGGAGTATCGCTAGTCTTCACCATCATATCGACAGCCAGATCACGCGCAGCAAACACCATTTGCTGCCAAGCTTGCAACTCGGCAAGCGCTTCCCCTGCCTCATTAAATTCTTCTGTCGTGTTTTCACTTTCCGCGTTCATACCATGAACCCTTTCATCCGTTT
>JACQIJ010000148.1 GCA_016198545.1 Pseudomonadota bacterium | reverse complement strand
TGGAATCGGACGTAGAATCCGCGCGTAAATCCCGCGAGGAAACGCGCCAGGAACGGCAGGAAGCGGAAAACCGCAAGGCCAAGCTGGATGCCGAGATAGAAACGCTGGAATCCATTGTAAGAACTTATTCCGGCGAAGGATTCCGTCCCGTTCTGGACGACATTCACACAGATGAAGGCTTTGAACTGGCATTGTCCCGCGCGCTGGGCGATACGCTGATGGCGTCAAGCGACAGCGCGGCGCCCGTTATCTGGCAGCTGCGCCGCAGCATGGATGTGCCTTCCCTGCCCGTGGGCGCGGAAAGCCTGACCCCGCGCGTCCGCGCGCCGGAAGTTTTGAAACTGGCCTTAAGCCAGATTGGAATCGTCGGCGGCGAAGAGGAAGGCGACCGTCTGGCCGCACATCTGAAACCCGGCCAGACGCTCGTATCCCGTGAAGGCGGCCTGTGGCGCTGGGATGGCCTGACCGTACGCATGGCGGCCTCAGACCGCCATGCCGTCCAGCTGCAGCAGAAAAACAGGCTTGACGAACTTCTCAGGAAAACGCCGGATATTGAATCGTCCCTTGCGGCACTGCGCGAAAAACAGGGTGCGGCGGAAAAAACGCTTGCCGACGCGCAGGCTAAACTGTCGGAAAAGCAGAAATCGCTGCAGGCCTCCGATGCGGACCTGCGCACCAAACGCATAGACCTGACGAAAATGGTCGAAGCGCAAGCCGCGCGGCAGGCTGAACTGGCAAAGCTGGAAGAAGCGTTGACGCTGGTTGATGCCGACCTAACCGCCATCGAGGAAAAACTTGAGAATAATGCCCTTACGTTGAAAGAATTCGACGACGCGCGCTTCGCCGCACAGCAAGAAAAGATCGATGCCGCGCGCGAAGGACTGGCTGCCGCGCGCGAGCGGCTGCACGAGGCCATCAAGGATTTCGAGATCAGCCGTCAGGAAAACAGTCGTCGCAAGGCGCGCCTGCACGCCATCACCGACGAACGCGTAAACCTGCAGAACCGCTGCATCCGCGCGCGCGAGCGCATCCGCGAACTTGACGGACGCGAAGAACAGTTGAAGGAAAAAATCGTAGAATTGCAGGGACGCCCCGGGGCAATCCGCGAGGAAAGCGAAAGGCTTCTCTCCCGCATTGGCGAAATCGAACAGGAAAAAGCCGCTGTATCGGATCGCCTGACCGCGCTGGAGGGGGAACTGGCCGATACGACAAAAGCGCTGAAGGAAGCGGAATCCCTGCTGTCCGAAGCCCGCGAGGCGCGCGCCCACGCACAGGCCACGACATCGGAACGCCAGAACCACATGAATGAAATCCGCTCCTTTATCCGCGAAAACTTCAACAATATGACGCCCGAGGATCTGTCCGCCGAAGCCGCGATCAGCGACGAGGCGATGCCCGACCTTGACGATCTGAAACAGAAAAAGGAAAAGTCGGCGCGCGACCGCGACCTTATCGGCGCCGTCAACCTGCGCGCCGATCAGGAAGTAGAAGATCTCGAGAAACAACTGGGCGGAATCATCAGCGAGAAAAACGACCTTGCCTCAGCCATTGAGGAACTGCGTCAGGGCATCGAAAAGCTGAACGGGGAAGCGCGGGAGCGCCTGAATACGGCCTTCACCCGCGTCAACGACCATTTCCGCGAACTGTTCACACGCCTGTTCAACGGCGGCAAGGCCCATCTTGCCCTGATCGAGGCTGACGACCCGCTGGAAGCCGGTCTTGAGATTTTCGCGCAGCCGCCCGGCAAGGCGCTTCAGTCCCTGTCATTGCTGTCGGGCGGAGAGCAATCTCTGACGGCGATTGCCCTCATTTTTGCCATCTTCCTGACCAACCCTGCGCCCATCTGCGTGCTCGACGAGGTGGATGCGCCTCTGGACGACGCCAACGTCGACCGCTTCTGCGACCTGCTCGAAGAGTTTGCGGACAAAGGAGAAACCAGATTCCTCGTCATTACCCACCACCGGATGACGATGGCCCGCATGGATCGCCTGTACGGCGTCACCATGTCCGAACGCGGCGTGTCACAGCTTGTCTCCGTCGACCTGAACCAGCAGCTCGACTTCCTCGAGGCGGCCGCATAACCTCGATCACGCATGACCGATGATCTAAAAAACCTCGAAGAAAGAATTGCTCAGCATAAATCCGGCCATAAACGGCGCGATGAAGCCGCCGAAGAGCACCAGCGCAGGCAAATGTCGGCCGGGATGCAGGCGGGAACAGAATTCATGACGTACGTCGCGGCGGGCGGCATTGTTGGCTTCCTCGCGGACAGGTTTCTGGACACCTTGCCCCTGTTTCTGATCGTCATGATCTTCGCCGGCTTCGGCTACGGCATTTTTAGGGCTGCGAAAACGCTGAAATAACGCAGTTTTCTCCTCGATTCCCTTAACAAAAATTAACCTTTTTTAAATATTTTTAACGTAATATGGGGCTGTATATAGAGACAGACAGGAGTATAGGTGAACGGCATTGCCACCTTTTTACTGACCTGTATGCTGTCGGTAAGTTGTTGGTATAACACTGTAAACGGAAACTACGGCTCAGAGAAAGCGATACAGAGTTTAACGGCATATCCGCAGACGGGCCGTCTTTTATCTGAAAACCTGCATGTCCCTCCCCAACTTATCCTCGCCGGTTTTACTTCTGAAAAACGCGATGACGATTTGTGGAACCAGTACAGACTGTGCCTGACGCTGTACGAACAGGGCAACCCTGACGACGCGATGACATGGTGCGAAAAAGCCGCGCGCAGGGGCCACAAGGAAGCGCAGTATATGCTGGGCAGCCTCTACCTGTTCCGCGAAAACGCGACAAAAGACGATTACAAACACGCCGAACAATGGCTCCTGCCCGCCGCCGAACAGGGCCAAATCACCGCCCAAGCCAATCTCGGCACGCTCTATTTCCACGGCCTGACCGGTCGGCGCGATATGGCCGCTGCCATGAAGTGGCTATCCGCCGCCGCAGATCAGGGCAATCCCGATGCGCAGTACAATCTTGCGGGAATTTACGCGCGCGGCGATGAAACGCCGCAAGACTTCGCAAAGGCCGCCGCCCTTCTTGAAAAAGCCGCCATCCAAGGCGACGCCGACGCGCAGCACAGCCTTTCGGCCATGTATATTTTCGGCCACGGCATGGACAGGGATTCCGCGCAGGCCTTCTTCTGGGGCGAAAAGGCTGCCGCAGGAGGAAATAGAGAAGCTCAATATAATCTCGGCATGATGTATTTTTACGGCAGCGGCACGGAACAGGATTACAAAAAGGCTATCCAATGGCTCCGCCGGGCCGCGCTGCGCGGCGACGTGGATGCGCAGATGCAACTGGGTCATATGTACTTTTACAGTGAGGGAACCGCGGATGTACCCTTAGGCGAGGCCATCCTGACGGCATACATGTATTACTCGATGGCCGCAAAACAGAAGAACGAGGAAGCCATCCACCAGAAAGCTGAAATAGAAAGCGTCGTGGATGCCGCAACGCTTAAGGAATTCGAAACGGCAGCGCAGGCCGCACTGGATCAGAAGCAATAATTTCCATATCTTTTCAAAATATCCTTACTTTCCTCCGATCCCCCCGTTTTCCATTCCTCAACAAGAGGATTGGAAATCGACAAAATTTCCCTTGCCTTTACGATGATTTTCCATTATATAACCAACAAAACCCTGAATATATTGGAGGGTGGGCTTATAAAAAGGCCCGCCTTTTTTGTTACCCGAAGATGAAACAAACTGAACTGGAACAAAGACTTATAGTCCTTCTTACCCCTGTGATAGAACACCGGGGCTATAGACTCGTATCGCTACGGATGCACGGCCCGACGCTGGAAATTCTGGCAGAAGACCCAGCCACGCGGCGGCTGGGCGTGGACGACTGCGCGGTTTTAAGCCGGGAACTGTCTGCCGTACTGGATGTCGAGGATATTATTGGCGGCGCATACAAGCTGGAGGTCGGGTCGCCCGGCATTGACAGACCTTTGGTAAACATGGAGGATTTTGTCGATTTTGCGGGTTTCGAGGCGAAGATAGAGCTGGATACGCCAATGCCCACAGGCCAGAAGCGCTTCCGCGGCCGTCTGTGCGGCGCAAAGAACAATGAGATCTTGCTGGATACGGAAGATCAGGGCAGCGTCGCCCTGCCCTTTCGGAACATTCAAAAAGCGAAATTGCTTTTGACGGATGAACTGATAAAACACACGAAAACGAAAACCGAGGTAAAGGAAAATGGAACTTCTGCAAGTTGCTGATGCCGTCGCAAGGGAAAAGAACATCGACCGTGAAATCGTCATCACGGCGATTGAGGAGGCCATCCAGAAGGCAGGTCGCTCGAAATATGGGCACGACAACGACATCCGCGCCCTGATCGACCGCAGGACAGGCTATATCGAACTCAAGCGCTACCGCGAAGTCGTGGAAACGCTGGAGGACGAAGCGAAGCAGCTGACCCTGAAAGAAGCGCAGCGCATCAAGAAAGACGCGCAAGTGGGCGATTTCTTGGTCGATGAATTGCCGCCGCTCGATTTCGGGCGCATCGCGGCGCAGACGGCCAAGCAGGTCATCATCCAGAAAGTGCGCGAGGCCGAGCGCGACAAGCAGTTTGAGGAATTCAAGGACCGTGTCGGCGAAATCATCAACGGCGTCATCAAGCGCGTTGAATACGGCAACGCCACCGTCGATATCGGCGGCAAGGCTGAGGCCATCTTGCGCCGCGACGAAACCCTGCCGCGCGAACACTTGAAAAACGGCGACCGCGTGCGCGCCTACATATACGACGTGCGCAAGGAAGTACGCGGGCCGCAGATATTCCTGTCGCGTTCCCGCCCCGAATTCATGGCAAAACTGTTCATGCAGGAAGTGCCGGAGATTTACGACGGCATCATCGAAATCAAGGCGGTCGCCCGCGACCCCGGCAGCCGCGCAAAAATCGCGGTTCTGTCGCATGATAACGGCATCGACCCGGTCGGCGCCTGCGTCGGCATGCGCGGCAGCCGCGTTCAAGCCGTTGTCAACGAACTTCAGGGCGAAAAAATCGACATCATTCCGTGGACGCAGGACGTAGCCGTTTTCACGGTCAAGGCGCTGCAACCCGCCGAAGTGTCGAAAGTCGTTCTGGATGAGGAAAAAATGCGTATGGAAGTCGTCGTGCCGGAAGAGCAGCTTTCGCTTGCCATCGGCCGCCGCGGGCAAAACGTGCGCCTGGCTTC
>JACQIJ010000151.1 GCA_016198545.1 Pseudomonadota bacterium | reverse complement strand
TGGCAAGACAGGAGACGATAATGGCAGGCATGGATGCCGGTTGGCTGAAAGAGCAATTCAGGATTAATCCTGAAAGGACAAGAGCAGAGCTTGCTTCCGCGCTGGGGCTGGGCGCGTCCGCGGTCAGCAAGATGCTTGCCGGGACGCGGCAGATAAAAGCGGCTGAATACATTCGCATGCGCCGTTTTTTGGGGCTGCCCGTAGACGGGGAGCGTGCCGCGCGGCGGGGTGTCACGGGCAGGAATAAGGCAGAGGGGCTGAGCCACTATGTACTGGATCCCATACGGGCCGGGGCAAGGAATTTCCGCGACGGCGGGAGCGCAGACGACGAGGGCGCATGGATGATACCAGCTGGAATACTAAAGGGGCATACGAGGACGCCCCCGGATAAAATCAGAACTTTCGCGGTGACTGATAATGCTATGGCGCCCGATTTCAGCGCGGGGGAGCGCGTTCTGGTCGACTTATCGGATACGCAGCCGTCTCCGCCGGGGACTTTTCTTGTATCCGACGGCCTGACCCAGATGTTGCGCCATTGTGAATACGTGGCGCATTCGAAGCCGCCGTCCGTGACTATATCAACCGTCAGCGGCCGCTCGAAGTCCTATACTGTTTCTCTGGCAAAGGCCGGAATTATAGGACGCGTTATCGCTCGCCTCGAATGGTTGTAAAGCTAAAAGACGCCCGGAGGGCGTCTTTATGAAAGTTCGAAAGTCCTCTAAGTTCCATCAGTTCTTTTTCGAAGGGGGCATTTTCTTTTGTTCGAATTTGACATGTGCGCCGGATTTCTTTTTTTCCGGATGCCACGCCCACGGGTCGAACATTTTTTTGGCCAGCTTTTCCGACATGTTTTTGCCGACCTTCGCCCAGCGGCGGTAGCCGGTCGGGCTGCCGTCCTCTTTTTTGCCGGTGCTTTCCATGCGCACTTTCTGCGCAACGCCTTTCTTAGCCATTTTTCATAATCCTTATAACAAGGGGAAGCATTTTAAGGCCTCCCGATTTTATGCCTCGGCAATTTACGGATTTTTGCATCGAAGTCAAGAAAATCATGCCGGATGGGGGTAAAACCCCTAAATTTGTTGCAAAATCGCCGGTGGAATACATTACGAAAAATTAACTTTTTGCGTCTACCCTTGTTGTGAAAGGAAGACGGGGATGGCCTATAAGCAAGCGGACATAGCTCAGCTGAAGCGCAGCGCGGTGTTCAATGCCGATGCCAATCAGTACCTCAACAGGGATGCTGCGCCGCTCGCTGCGCTTTCCGCCGCTGAACTTGTCGACAGGCGTTTTTCCCAGAAACTAAGGCTGGGGAAGAATCCGGATAGCCATCAAAGCTATAGGGAAATGCCGGATTACAAACTCTGGCAGGGCATTCTGGATGGAAATGTGAAGGATGCGGAACAGGCTGTTTTCGACGGCGCTGACGTCAAGGGCGACGGGCATGCTTCCATCGTCATGTCCGCTACGCTGGGAGATGTCAGGATGACTGCCATGCTGCGGGATTACGGCGCGGACATTCTTGCGCAGGACGCGCTGCCGTTGCGCGCGGCCGCTGAAAACGGACAAGGCGCCTTTTTAAAGAATATTCTCGAAGGAAAGAACAATGCCGATATTCTGAAGAAGCTCGATGAACCCCGCAGCAAATCTGAAGGATGGGGAACGCTCAGGAATATGCTGACAAAACTGGCGGAAAAAAACGGAAACGACGATCTTGCGGGATATCTGAAAGATGTCGGGAAAAAGGACGGGAGCGTTTTACAGCAAAGCGAAGCCGATATGCAGGATGTTCTCCGGTCGGCGCGGAATGACGGATCCGGCGCGACGGAAAGACTGCGGGGTATGCTCGGCGCATGGCCGGATAACAAGATTATTGGAAAGGATTCCCTGCAACTTGCCGTGCGTTTCCATGAAAACGCGCCGCAAATGCTGGGCTTGCTGCTCGATAAAAACGCGGGGACGCCGGAGGACAGGAAAAAAATGCTTCAGGAGGCGATCAACCGCGGGCAGGGGGAGGTCGCAAGCGATTTCATTGCGCATGGCGTCGACATGAAAGGTTTGTCCTTGCGCGCGCTTGACGCAAATCCAAAATGGAAGGAAGAACGAAACC
The DNA here is from genome assembly GCA_016198545.1 of Pseudomonadota bacterium. Taxonomy (GTDB): domain Bacteria; phylum Pseudomonadota; class Alphaproteobacteria; order Micavibrionales; family Micavibrionaceae; genus JACQIJ01. The sequence continues at coordinate 2,451 of JACQIJ010000151.1, read as the reverse complement.
AGTGCGTCTCAGGCCTTCTGCGGCAATATGCCGAGTCGGGCGCTTCTGCCGATGCGGCGGCGTGCAGGGCGGACGCAACGGATCTACAGCGGACAAGCGCTATCCGTCTTAATCCTGTGGGGCCAGGTTAACGCCTGCGCTTGTTTCTTTTGCGGCGGCTGTCTCTGGAGTCTCGGTCTTTTTTGTGACGCCGCCCTCTGTGGCGGCTTTGTCTTCTTTGCCCCCGGTTGAAGGTGGCGTCGTTGAAACTTATGCCGGGAATGTCTGCGCCCTCGCGGCTTTTTCCGCTCAGTTCGAAAATCATGCCTCCGGTGACGCCGTCCGCCTGTTTAAGAGTAACGGTTACGGCGGCGCCCAGCCTGAATTTCCGCCCGCTATCCATGCCGATGAGGACGTGGTGCAACTCGTCGTGTATATACCCGCCCTCATCATAAGGAAGAAGCCGCATGGGAATGAAGCCGTCCGCTCCCGTTTCATCCAGCTCGACAAACAGGCCTGCGGCGGTCAGGCCGCGTATGCGGCCTGCGAATTCCGCGCCGATATGGTCTTGCAGGTATGCCGCGGCGAAGCGATCCACCGCGTTGCGCTCGGCCTGCGCAGACAGGCGCTCAGTATTGGATATGTGATCGCAGGTTTCCGCGATGGCGTGCGTTTCATATTCTTCCGCGCCGCCTGCGCTTAGCCCGAAAGTTTTTATAAGGATGCGGTGAAGCAGGAGGTCGGCGTAACGCCGTATCGGAGACGTGAAATGGGCGTAGTGCGTCAGGGCCAGTCCGAAATGGCCGATATTGTCGGGGCTGTAACGCGCCTGCATCTGGGCGCGCAGTATGACTTCGCTGATGAGGTGGCCGAAAGGCATCTCCGCCGCTTTTTTCAGGACATGGTTCATCTGCCCCGGTTTCGTCACCTGCCCCTTCGGCAGGGACAGACCGAACGCGGCGACAAACTCCCGCACGCTGTCCATTTTCGCATTGTCGGGAATATCATGCACGCGGTACGGGCAGGGGGCTTTGCGTCCGGACAGCGACAAGGCGGCAGCCACGTTGGCTGTGATCATGAATTCTTCGATCAGGCGGTGGGAATCGAGCCGTTCCTTCGCCCTGACGCCCGTCATTTCCCCTTTTTCGTTTATCAGAACCTTGCGCTCCGGCATATCCAGTTCCAGCGCGCCGCGCCCGTCGCGGGCTTTCTGCAGAACGCCGAAGGCCTCGTAAAGCGGTCCTATGACGTTATCGGTCAGCGGACGCGTAACGGAATCGGGCATGCCGTCCCGCGCCGCCTGCGCCTGCTCATAGGTCAGCCGCGCCGCAGATTTCATCAGCCCCCTGACCAGCCTGTGCCGTTTCAGGATTCCTTCATTGTCTATCCATAAATGAAACGCCATGCAGGCGCGGTTTTCATTGGGACGCAGGGAGCATAAATCGTTCGACAGTTTTTCCGGCAGCATCGGCAGGACGCAGTCCGGAAAATAAGTGGAATTTCCGCGCGCGCGGGCCTCCTCATCCAGCGCGCTGCCGGGGCGTACGTAATAGGCGACGTCGGCGATGGCGACGATCAGATGGAAGCCGTCATCCGTTTTTTCCGCCCAGACGGCATCATCGAAATCGCGCGCATCCGCGCCGTCTATCGTCACAAGCGGCAGTGAACGCAGGTCTTCACGGCCTTCAGAAGGAGGCACAATCATGTTTTTCGTCTCGGCGACGGCATCATGGGGAAAATGTTCGCGCAGCCCCGCTTCATGGATGGTGATGCGGCTGATGATTTTCGGATCGGCGCGCCGGCCGATGACATCGAGAATGCGGACTTTCTTATTATAAGGTCCGCGGGACGGCTGGATTTCCGCGACGGCAAAATCGCTTTCCTGCGCCCCGTTCAGGTCACCCTGCGGCAAATCGAAATCGAATTTCGCGCGCTTGTCCACCGGCCGCAGGAAAAAACGCCCCTCTCTTTTGACAACCGTGCCGACGACGCGCCCCTTCGGCGTATCGAGGCGACGGATAGTTTCGGCGCGGTAGTTTTGATCATCGATGCGCGTCAGGCGGGCCAGCACCCGGTCGCCTTTTTCAAGCGCGGGATGACCCTTTTTCCCCGGCATGATTTCCACGCGCGGCGGCGGGCTTTTCTTGTCCGCCTCCCATTTGACGGGTTTTGCGAACACGTCGCCATCGACGGTGACGTGCGTGACTTCAAGGACATCCACGCCGGGCAAAGCTCCCGGCAGGCTGTATGTGCCTGCCTGCCTGACCAGTTCGCCTGCCTTTTCCATCGCTTTCAGGGTTTGGTTGAAGGCGTTCCGGTCATGATCGCCTTTGATGCCGAAGGCGTCCGTCAGTTCCCGCTTCGTCAGCGGCTTCGGGCTTCCGGAAAGGTAATGGCGTATGTCGTCGCGGCCGGGCTGCTTCACGGGATGGGATTCCTTCTATCGCTTCAACACTACATGACATATCCGCG
>JACQIJ010000152.1 GCA_016198545.1 Pseudomonadota bacterium | reverse complement strand
GTCGCAGGGGGGCTGGCCGGTCTTTTTGGCTTGAACATTGTCGAATATGAGCCGGCATTGCAAAAAATTCCGGATTTCTTTTTTGGCGCGTTGCCGTGGTTTGCGGCGCCTTACATCAGCCTGAACATATTCCGCGCTTTTGGAGAGAAGGAGTATAAGGACTGGAAGCATGTAAGGAGCGAAGGCGGCATGGTCGGCCGCTTTCTGGTCATCATGGGATTCAGCGCAACGATAAGCCTTGCCACGACAATGCTGATGGCGAAAGCCGGATTTTTAAAGCCGCTCGCCGGGCAGGAACCGCAGAGTATTTCACGCGCGCAGGACGCGATGCAAGCGTCCGGCGATAATGGATCGGGTATGGTAAATCCTTCGGAGTACATGCCGTACATCGTTCCAGCCGCATTGGCCGGAGCCGTTCTTTATCAGTTTGCCAAAAGCGTAGCGAAGGAAAATTCCGCGCAATCCCTGAAGAAAACATTCTCCGCCGTAACGACATGGGCGGGGGATATGGCCATAACTCTTGCGAAAGGGGTAGATAAGGCGTTTTTCATGTACCTGAATTTTGTCGGCGTTCCGGCGACCGCAGTGCTCATGTCGCAGACGCTGGGCGGCGGGTTTTCAAAGCTGGCGCCGTTCGCGGGCTATTATGGGACGGTTCTCCTGAACTTTGCCGTCAGCGCGGCGGCGCTTGCAGCCGCCGCGCGATCCCTGAACTGCCGCAAAAAAGAATTCGGAGGCTTCGCGCGGGCCATGCGCGAGGCTTTTTTCAGATCGTCCAGCGCCATGACGCTGCCGGTGACGAAGGAAGCCCTGCAGGGCATGGGGTTATCAAAGGATGTGCGCGAGACGGTTCCGGTCGCGGGGCTAAGCCTCAACATGGCGGGCGTTTCCCAGTATCTGGCGGCGACGGGAATGGCGTCCCTTTATCTTCTGGACATGAATCCGACGTTGGGGCAGGCGCTATCGGTAATCGGGCTTTCCGTCGCGTTTTCAGTGGGTGTTCCGGGCGCGCCGGCATCGACTATCATGCTGCTTGACCCGGTGCTGAGTAAAGTCGGTCTCGACAATGTGCAAAGGGCGGCGATCTACAAAATGGTTTTGCCGCTTGATCGCATATTCGACATGTTCCAGACGGCGCTGAATGTCGGATGGGACATGGTCGCCGCCGTTCATGTGGACGGCGGCATCAAAAAGAAAAACGGGCCCGAAGGCCCGCCGGATAAAAATAAGGGCGCAGCGGATGAGGCTACCCGCTTACAGCCTCGGCCATAACCTTGCCCTTGAACAGGGTGTCCTCTTTTTCTGCGGTGTATTTGACTTTTACCTGCCGGCAGACGCCCGCGCCGCCCTCAGGCAGGGGGATATCGAATTTCATGCGCCGCTTCGTGATTTCAGTATAAACGGCAATGCCTTTCAGCTGCTTCACAACGGTTTCTCCGCCGCCCATGCAGATGAAATCCATGTCTCCGTACAGGCTGCGGTTTCCTTCGCGGTTCAGGTTGAATGTTACTTGCAGGTTGCCGCCGGCAATCGCCGTCTGCAGGTCCGTAATGCTGGCCGATGCCGACAGATCGCCGTTACGGACGAAAACCGGCAGCGTCAGGCCCGTCAGCATTTTGATCTGGATGGACGGTTTGTCCTTCGGCGCGTTGGGATTGGGATCGAACTTCACGGCTTCGGCTTCGGGCTGGATCCAGAAGTGGGAACGGTATTCGCCGGGCGCCAGGTCTTTCGGGCGGCGCAGCATCAGGCGCACCTGCTGCGATGCGCCGGGCGGCAGGACGACGCGGCGCGGCGAATAGCGGATCATGTCTTCCGCGGGCATAAGGCCGTCGGTTGACTCGCCTTCCTTGATATACTCAAGGCTTGTATCCTCCGTCATGCGCATATTGCGCCAGCCGAGGCGGTATACTTGCTCCTCCGCCGTGTTGTTGACGATGGTGATCAGTTCGGTGCGCACCGGGCCTTCAAATACGATGCGCTTCATCGTCACGCGCAACGCATTGGCATCGTTTGCGGACAGAAGCATCAATCCGGCATACAGGACCATCGCCGCAAAGAATGCAATGCATGCCCTCAGCATTGCACGTTTTTTTGCTGTGTCTTTATTCATTTCCGGCATTTCCTCAGTCCTTCCGGATCGGAAGACAGATAAATTGACGACAACAGCCCGCAAGGCATTGAATCCTCAAAAGCTTCATAATGATATCCCCAATTTTTCATGTTTACAAACCCCTTTTAACCCAAATAATTATGATTATTGATAATTGACATTGATTGTCGCCGCGCCGGTATAGGTCCCGGCTGCCTGGCTTGCGCCGACATTCAGCGTCGCGCCGATGTCGACGGTGGTAATGAAGGCCGTAACCGTAATGGTGGGGCCCGCCGCCGCTGTGTTCAGGTCGAAATTGTCGACGACCATTTTATTGCCTCCGCTTGCTATATTATAGGACGGGGCGGTGATGCTGACCGTCATCGGCGTGACGGGGAAGAACTTGCCCTTGATCACGCAGCGCCCGCGCGAGGATGGCCCGCTGACGACCAGGCACCCCGAAGCGGATCTCGTGCCCGTGGGGTCGATCCGCACCGTGTTGGCCGTGCCGCAGGAGACGATCGATCCGAACTGAATATCCTGAATGCATTTGACGGTCTGGGGGTGCGCCGGCGATGGCGGCAGGGCGGCCGCTGCCAGCACCGATAATGCGACAGCGGCGCGGTAGCCTTTGTTGTTACGCGGGCGTTTCGCTTTTTCTGCGCCATCGTGATCAATGCGCAGCGTATCTGCCTCTGCGCCGCGGCTTAGGCCGAACGACAATTCCGTCCGCATGGATGTCCGGCAGCGGCCTTTCCCGCCTTTCGGGTTTCCTTTCATCTCGTCCGTTCCTTTTTCATGCTTTCCCGCTCATCATAGCAGCAGCGCCCCGCGGTCTTCAACATGCCGCCGGCGCGCTGTAAAGAGTAACATGTTTACTGGTAATTCGCGAAAATCCGGTTGCTGCCGATATAGGTTCCGGTCAGCTGCCCGGGGCGGGTGTTGACCGACGCTCCCACGTTCAGAATGGCGGCATTCCCGGGCCCCGAGGGGGTCACGGTAACCTGCGGACCGCCGTTCGCGGTGATAAAGTTGAAATTGTTTATGGTCAGGAACGTCGTGCCGTTGGTCAGCTGCACGTTCTGATCTTCCACCGTCACGTTGACGGCCATCGGCGCGCCTTTTATCTGGATGCGTCCGGCGCGCGGTACGCCGCCGGCCAGCGCAAGACCGCCCTGCCCGTCGATCCGCAGGGAACTTGACAGCGGGTCGAGTGTGGCGTGACCTGCAACATCGTTTGTGATGGCCAGCGTGCCGAAATCCAGCGACGCATTGACGGTCACCTCGATGGCGTGGATGAATTTCGCGATGATGGGAAGGGTGGCGGTGGCCGCGACGGCCTTCATGACGGAAAAGGAGCTGAGCGAGACGAGAGCGACCGCAGCGCCGGCCGATACCGGTTTTACCTTGCTGCTTCTTTCGCGCTTCCTGCGGCTCATGATATTACGTCCCCTTTAAAAAGAAGGGAGGAGGGGGGAGCATCCGGCAAACGGGACAATCGTGCCGCCGGCGGAACCCCTCTCTCCTTTTTCACTTTCCGCGGCGATTTTTCCGCTGCGGCCGGATTTAAACTTACTGATAAGAAGCGTTGACCACGAACGTGCCGGAATACACGCCCGCCGCCTGGCCCGCGCCTACGTTCAGCGTTGCGCCAGCAAAGAAGCTTGCCGTCGCTGCAGCGCCAAGGACGCCCGCCAAGGTATAGACCTCTGCTGTGCCGCCGCCGTTAACGCCTGCACCTACTGTGGTTGCCAGGTCAAAGGTACCGACCTTCATTTTGTTTGCGCCGCTGGTGATCGAAACGGCGGTCGCGCCGACCGATACATCGATCGGGTAACCGGCAGATGCCTTGATCTCGACTTTTGCCGGGTTTGGCGTCGAAGCGCCGATATGCGTTATGCCCGCGCCATTCGTGATCGTGCCATCGGGATCAACTTGAATCGTAGCTGCGCCCGTCGCGCTGAACGTTCCGAAATCAAGAGGTGATTGCTCGGCAAGCGCAATCGCCCGCAGAACGACCGCGTCGATGTTGATGTTTGCGCTTGCGGCGACCGCTTCGCCGGCCGCAAGGCCGCTCAGCGCCACCATAGCCGTACCGGCTAAAATCTTCTTCTTGTCCATAGTTTTGCTCCTTTTTTCTGTTGCCCTTTTGCGGTATCCAGACATTCCACCATCTGACAATTCCGCGAATCTTACGCTTCCAGACTATCATAGTATGTCGTGGTCAGAAAGCGCAGGGGGACAATCCCCCATATTCACAGTTTGTATTCGAAAGATGAAAAATTCCTTAATTGCGTTGCAAAAACAGTATTATATACCTATGGAT
>JACQIJ010000154.1 GCA_016198545.1 Pseudomonadota bacterium | reverse complement strand
GGATATGTCTCCAGCCGCGGGAATTTATCCGCCAGTTCCTGCCCGCTGCGGTGCAGGGTGCGGAACAGGATATCGTCCTGATCCTCGGGCCGCAAACGGACATTCGGCATGCCGGGATTGTTTTCAGGAGCAAACTTGCTGAATTTATATTCCTGTCCATACGGCAATGATTCCGTCTGCCGGTACGCGCTTTCCACCTCCGTCCCCGTCGCCGGGCGCAGAGGTATTTTACCATCAAACAAGTACAGCGGCATCTCCTTGGCCTTTTCCACCGTCGGAACGCGCTGCCCGATGCCGATGGTCATATATCCCTTGCTGTCCTTGTAAAAGTGTTGAACAGGAAACTCATAGTCCGTAACAAACTTCCTGATCTCCTCATCCTCCACGCCGGGCAGGATTCGGGGCTTCCGCCCCGGCATGGGCGCTGTTTTCTTTTCTTCTTCCACGATGTTTCTCCTTTTTCAAAAAATCAGTATTTGCTCACCACGAACCAGTTCGCGCCGTTCGATACCACCGTGATTGCCTTGTACTGCGTGGCCAGCGCCTGGCTGCTCTGATCCGGCCCCGCGCCGCCCTGCTCGGTGACGGTCACGGCGTTGGCCGATGAATCCGTCTTCTTGATGGTTACGGTGCGCCCGATAGCCTTGGCCGCGTTGGCCGGGGGAAGCTGCGCCGTCACCGCCCCGCCGAAGGATGAGATCAGGTACGTGTCCACCGCCATGTCGATGTTGTAAATGCCCGTCGTGTCGGCGAAGCGCGTGTTGCCCGCCATGCGGTTTGACGATGTGATGAACCACTCCGCGCCGTTGGACAGAATTGTCACGTAATCGTTGTCGCCGCCGAGCTGAAGCGGGTTTCCGTCAGGCCCGTTGCCCGCGCCCGCCTCGTCCACGGTGACGATGTTCGACGTGCCGTCCTTCTTCTTGACCGTCATCTCCACGCCCGGCGCATCCGAAGCGGCGGGCAGGTTGACCGTGATCGCGCCCGCCGTCGCATCCACGATATGCACGGAATGCGACAGGTCGAGGTTCGTCGTTCCCGCCGCGTTGATGAACTCCGTGTCAAAGCGCATCAGCGTCGCCTTCAGGTCCGTCACCACCGTCCTGCGCAGGCGGTTTTTCTCCGGCGATCCGGCGTTGTATGCGTCGTAATTGCCGCCGGAATTATCCAGTATCGCCGCGCCGTCGCTCTGCGCATGCAGGTTTATGATGGCCGTTTCGACAGACCCCGCGTCCAGCTTCACGTTCGGCACGGCGTTGGTGGATTCCGTATACAGGTTCACCAGAAGCGTCTTGTTCGCGCCCGCGCCGGCGCGAAAGCAGCTGTCCGCCGTCGGGCCGTTAACGTTCGCCTCGCAATCTATAAAGGAGTTTGCATTGCCGCCGTGTTCGACATAAAACCCGCTACCCGTCGTGCCCGCGCCCTTGGAATAGACGCGCACATTGCGGAACCGGTTCGCGTTGGGCGCATCGCCCGCGCCGGATTTGGTCAGGCGCACGCCGTGCGTCCCCGGCTGCTCGATTAAAATATCGCTGAAATTGTTCCAGTAACACGGCTTGTTCGCATCATTATGGCCGTCCAGCAGAATACCCGTGGCGGAACCGGCAATATTCACATTTGCAATGTTGTTCTGTACGCATTCGGAATCGCGCCCCCACAATTTGATTCCGATGGCCCCGCTTTCTATCCGCAGATTGTCTATGCGGGCATAGCCTTCGGGAATCTCGATGGCGTTGAACGCCGCGCTGTTGCACTTGATGACGCTCTTCTGGCCTGCGCCGGACAAGGCCTTGCTCTTTGCGACGGTTATGGGGGATGTGATGAGATACGTCCCCGGCGGAACGTAAACCGCGTTATGGGCGGCCACTGCCTGCTGGATGGCCAGCGTGTCGTCGGCCAAACCATCGCCCGCCGCGCCGAAATCCTTCACGGAAATCAGGTCTGAGAATTTTGATGTGCTGCTGCGCGCCACTGCGCCCGTTCCAGCCGCGGTGAAATTCGGCGCGGCCATCGTGCCTTCCGCCGATACGGCGACCGGGTTTCCGTCGCCGTCGAAGCCCAGAACCTTGCTGACGCGCTGAACCTTTGTAGGCATCACGACGCTGGCAGGTTCCTCATCATCCGTATAGCGCAGCATGGACGCCTGGTCGCGCCCCACCTGCTGGATGGCCGCCACGAGGAAATCCAGCTCGTTGTTTATGGCGCGTGCGGAAAAATCGCCACCCTCGATGAAATCGGTCAAACGTTCGAGCGGCATCCTTCGCTCCAGCATGACGATAATGCCCGCCGCGGGGGCGGCATCGAATGTCACCGTTCCGCCTTCCGTTACGCCCGCTCCGGCGACTGTGAAACCGCTGAACTGCTCCGCCCCGTCGAAATAAACGGAAATATCCCCGCTTGCGAAAATAGGGAACGGATATTCAAAGACGGTCTGCGCGCCGTCCGCCAGATAGCGCGCCAGCGGCGCAATGTCGGGCATTTTGATGTGTTCTGTTGTCATGATTTCTCTCCTTTGGTTGTTGGAAGACTTTTTTGCCGCGAAACGCGCGAAGGGCAGGTTGCGCTATTTTTACGCATGATGTACGGTCTGCGCATGATCGCAGGAAACCTCCTTTCGCCTGCCGACCCTCCGGTTTACGACTGGATCGAGGGCAACGGCGCGGCCTCGTGCCTTATTATCTGCGAGCATGGCGGGAATGCCCTGCCTGCCGCGCTGGGTACGCTTGGCCTGCCTTCCGAAGATTTCCGGAAACACTTTGCCGTCGATATCGGCGCGCGGACGATGGCGGAAACGCTTGTGTCCGACTTGGGCCTGTGCGGCATCTTCGCGAATTATTCAAGGCTGGCCGCGGATCTGAACCGCTGGCCGCACGCCGCCGATACCTTCGCCGCGGCGGCCGAAGGAAAGCCCGTGCCGGGCAATCTCAACCTGCCGCAGGCTGAGAAGGACAATCGCATCGCGCGCCTGTATGAACCCTTTCATGCCCGCATCGAACGCTGGCTGGATGATCAGTTACTGCGAAATCGCCGCCCGTCCATTGTAACGGTTCATTCCTTCACGCCCGTCCTGAACGGGGTCGCGCGGCCGCAGGAAATCTGCGTCGTTTCCAACGCCGACCGCCGCATGGCCGACCCCGTCATCTCCGCTTTCCGCGCCGCCCGCTATGCCGTGGGCGACAACGAGCCGTTCGACGGCCGCAAGGGCATAAGCGCGACCTTCAACCGGCACGGAACGATCCGCGGCCTGCCAAATCTCATGATCGAATTCCGCAACGATCTGCTGCGGGATGAGAGCCGGTTGATGCCGCTGTACAGGGATACGCGCGCAATTCTGCATGCCGCGCTCGCGGGCCTGCGCCCGGCCGCGTAACGGATCATCCTTCGCTTTCCGAAAGCCGCGCCGTGAAATCGGCCGCATCGAGCGCGGCATTTGAAAGACTGCCGATACGCCCGATATTTGAAGACAGGCGGCCTATATTCTGCCGCTCCCGCAACTGCGTGCGCTGCAGGACATTGATCGCCCGCCCCTGCGACAAGCCGAGGTCGAGCGAACGGTTGCGGATGTCGTCCATCCGCTCGCGCTGCGCCCTGTCCTCGTCCGTTTCCTCGAACAGGCCCAGAAGAACGGCCTGCGCCGACCCGTCCGCGCTGCCCGTGCCGGACACACCGCCGAACTGCGCCTTCTGCCGTGAAACCGCACGGCGCAACGCTTTTATCCGCGCGCTTTCCGCATCCGCGGCGGCCGCGGCCAGCTGTTCCCTCTGAAGCGCTGCGCTTTGCGCTGCCTGCCGTTCCTGCAGGCGCTGCGTATCCTGCAGCTGCTTCAGAGCCTGTTTCTGCGCCATCCGCTGTTCGCGCAGCGCGGCCTCCTGGCCCGCCGCGCCCGTGACAAGGCCGATCCCTTCCTTGACGACAGGTATGTATTTTGCAAACGATGTAAGCGATCCCATTTTCCGTTCTCCTTTCATTAAAAGCGTGATTTTCAACTAAAAAACTGTTATTTCATGTGCCATGGCGATAGGGCCGCACGAAAATCGGGAACTTGACCTTATGCTATCCGGCAAAAAGCCGATGGCTGCGTTCGGGGATGTATGGGAAGAGGGTAAAATTTTTTCGGAAGAAATTATCCCGGAAAAAGCTTTCTCCCCTTACATCGCAAACGGAAAAATCCTCAGATTCAAAAAAATCATAAAATCATCCCGCCTTGGCAAGGACGTGTTTTATGTTTGCTTCACTCTGCCCGGCCATGAATGGCGTGCCGAAGCCTACTTCTGGACAAGGAATCTAACCCATAACAAAATCGCGCCGGCCGATCCATCATGCGACATCATGATCGGCCGTCTGCTGGGATATAGCGAAGAAGACATCACGAATTTCCTTTCTTCATGACATCATTGCTTTAACGTACAATCCGGACACAAGCTACCCTGAGACCCACCATGCGGTGCCCCGCACTGCGGGCAACGTATTATAGGCGCACAAACCATTGCTTCCTGAATGGCCTTTTCAGTCGGCCCACCAGGCAACATTACACCATCGACTGATAGATTATTTTCTTTCTGAAAAGACCGAATATTTTTATCCAAAGTTTTATCAATATATCCAAATTCAGGATTTTTATCCTTATATCC
>JACQIJ010000141.1 GCA_016198545.1 Pseudomonadota bacterium | reverse complement strand
GATCATATGCGGTTGCTGCGGCCATGACTGATAACCTTCTACGAACCCATTATGGCCTTTTTGCGGCGGGCTCGGATATCAGCGCGACCTTGCGGAAGCCTGCCCCGTTCATGAGGCCGAGAACGTCCATGACTTCGCCGTAGGCCAGCCCCTGGTCGGCGCGCAGGTAAATCCGCCGCTCGGGGTCGCTGTTCGTCATCGCCGACATCATGTTCACAAGCCGGTCGCGCTTGACCTCCGTCTCGCCGATATAAATTTTCCCGCCGGCAGTCAGGCTGATCTCCAGCGGTTTCTTGTCTTCTTCCTTGAGCGCCCTCGCCTCCGCCTTCGGCAGATCGACAGGAACGCCCGCGGTCAGCAGCGGCGCGGTAATCATGAACACGACCAGCAGCACAAGCATGACATCGACGAAGGGCGTCACGTTGATATCGGCCATCGGGCGGTAGGCGCGGCTGCGCCCCCCTGCCTGCCCTATTCTTCCGGATGACTGAAGCTGCGCACCCATAATTCTAGGCCACCGCTTTCTTGCCGGACGGCGAAGCCTGCGCCGCTTCCTGCGCATCCATATGGCGCGACAGGATCGCTGAAAAATCGCTGACGAACGCATCGAGCCGGTCGGCGTAGCGATGCAGGCCGCCGGTGAGAATATTATAGGCGACCACGGCCGGAATGGCCGCGACGAGGCCAAGCGCGGTGGCGAACAATGCCTCCGCGATGCCCGGCGCAACGACAGCAAGGCTCGTGTTGTTCGTGTGCGCGATGGAAGTGAAGCTGTTCATGATGCCCCAGACCGTTCCGAACAGGCCGATGAAGGGCGCGGTCGATCCGACGCTCGCAAGAAACGTCATGCCGCGCTCCAGCGCGCTCATTTCCCGGTTGATGGCCGTGGACATGGCGCGCTCCACCCGCTGCCGCAGCGACGCCTGAAGGCTTTCCTTCGCCGGCACGCCGCCGGCAACGCCGTTATGCCATTCCTCCATTCCGGCGCAGAAAACTTTCAGCAGCGGATCCTGCTTGCCCTTCTTCACGCGCTCGTAAAGACGCTCCAGCGGCTCGCCCGACCAGAACGAATCCTCGAACCGCCCGGCGCGGCCGTTCAGCTTTTTAAGCGTCGTCTTTTTCTCGAATATGATGGCCCAGCTCCAGACGGATGCGAAAATCAAAATCATCATGATGACCTTGACGATCAGGTCGGCCTGCATGAACAGGCCGATCATGCTCATATCGCCCGTAAAGCTCTGCCCCACGCTTGCCGCTTCAACCGCTCTGTCCATCTTCCAGCGCCTTTCTTACCTTGCCCGGCAACCGCGCCGGCTTCCCGTTTATATCGATGCAGGCCAGATCAACCCGCATGCGGAACAATTTCTCATCCCCGCGCCATATTTCCTGATTCATGGAAAAACTGGCGTTCCTGAACCCTGTCACCCGCGACCGCACATCCAGGAGATCGTCCAGCCGGGCGGGTTTATGATAATCCGCTTCCACGCGCCGCACAACGAAAAGAATGCCTTCTTCCCCGCGCAAAACGCCGTTTTCCAGCCGCCGGGCGCGCAGCCATTCCGTGCGCCCCCGCTCGGCGTATTTCAGATAGTTCGCGTAATAGACAATGCCACCCGCATCGGTGTCCTCGTAATAGACGCGAATCTGCATTGAGTGAATCATATGGAATTATTAGCACCTGCGCCCGCCAAAACATAGGGCACAGGTGTGGAAATAGTTTGTTACGGTCTATTTATTTCGCAGCAGGCAGCGGCAGCGTAATCCCGCCCCAGAGGCCACTATCACGAGGATAGGTCTCAAGAATCTTTTCGACAGTCCGCTCCCCTTCCGGAAGCAGAACTTTCAAAAATTCGGGCTTGAGTGCAAGGCAAACGGGAAAAGTTTCCTTGCTGTTGCGGTTCGCGCGGCTGTTTCTCAACATCATTTCCAGCGAATCGGCTGACGTTTTATTTGGTATGCTTGGCATAAAAGCTTCAGCGACATACAACGTCATCGTTAACACCCTGCCATCCGGCCAGGTCAGAAACTCTCCGGCCTTTGTGGCATCAGCATGAAGGGACAAAGCGATGCACTCAAACATCCCAGGACTTGACTGATCAACGGCATCCTGAGGGCCCAGGCTGTTCGGAACCATCGGCGTTTGATCTGATTGCCTGTCACCGGATTTATTGTCTTCAGACACTGTTCTTTCCTCCTGAAATGCAAATACGGAAATTAAGATATGCATATATTTTTGTATTGTC
>JACQIJ010000140.1 GCA_016198545.1 Pseudomonadota bacterium | reverse complement strand
GAACATAAAGAATGGCTGCGTCAGGCGACGGAGCCGCTAAAAAAAAATGTAACGCCCGCGCCCGCCGGTTTTCCGAAGCCCAGCCCCAACTGCTGAAATAAAAACCCCGGAAGGCGATGCCATCCGGGGTGATTTTTTCATGATAACGAACGTTTGCTTCTAGAATCCGTCGCGCTCCTTGCGCTTGCGGTCCATCTTGCGGGCGCGGCGCACGGATTCGGATCTTTCGCGTTTTTTCTTCTCCGACGGCTTTTCGTAGTCGCGGCGAAGCTTCATTTCGCGGAAGAGTCCTTCGCGCTGCATTTTTTTCTTCAATGCGCGCAGGGCCTGTTCGACGTTGTTATCGCGTACATGTACGCTAACCAATAAAATCACCCCTTTCGATCTTCAGTATGCGGGGCATTTTTACGCGGGAATGGCCGTAAAATCAAGGGAAATCGGCTTTTAACCGTTTTGGCGGCAAAAAGAGGAGGTTTCAGGCGGCCCGGCGGGTCTTCAGGTTCAGGGCGGCATCCATCAAGGCGCGGGTATATTCCTGCGCCGGATCGTCGAAAATGCGGCCTGCGGGACCTTCTTCTACGACGCGCCCGTCTTTCATGACAATCATGTAATGGGCCATCGCGCGTACGACGCGCAGGTCGTGGGATATGAACATGTAGGCAAGGCTCCGGCGTTCCTGCAGTTCACGCAGCAGGTCCACTATCTGCGCCTGTACGGATAGGTCGAGCGCGCTCGTGGGTTCGTCCAGAACGACGAAAGACGGCGCCAGCACCATCGCGCGCGCGATTGAAATACGCTGCCGCTGACCGCCGGAAAACTCGTGCGGATAGCGGTGACGCCAGTCAGGGTCGAGGTGAACATCGCGCAGGGCGCTGACGACGAGTTCCTCCCGGTCTTTTTTCGAAATGTTTTTGCGGTGGACGAGCAGGCCTTCGCCGATAATTTGCGCCACGGACATGCGGGGGGAGAGGCTCCCGAACGGGTCCTGGAAGACGACCTGCATTTCCTCGCGCAGGGGGCGCATGTGTTTGCGGTCGAAGTTTTCTATATTCTGTTCTTTGAATTTTATCTCGCCTTCGCTGCGCAGCAGGCGCAGGAGCGCAAGGCCCAGCGTTGTCTTGCCGCTGCCGGATTCGCCGACGACGCCGACGGTTTGTCCCGCGCGGCAGGACACGGATACGCCGTCCACAGCCTTTACCCAGCCTTTCGGCTTCCCGAAAAACGTCTTGCCGCGAGGAAAGTGGACTTTTATGTTTGCCCCCTGCGCAATGATTTCGGCTTCGTCCGGTGCGGCGGGGGGCATTGATTTCGGCTGCGCCGCCAGCAGCATTTTCGAGTAATCATGCGCAGGAGCGGCGAAAAGTTTTGCCGTTTTTTCCTGCTCGACGATGGCGCCGTTTTTCATTACGCAAACGCGGTCGGCCATTTTCTCTACGATGGTCAGGTCGTGCGTGATCAGCAGCAGTGCCATATTTGTTCGCTTTTTCAGGTCATGCAGCAGTTCCAGAATTTGCGCCTGTATGGTAACGTCGAGCGCAGTCGTCGGCTCATCGGCGATAAGAAGATCGGGATTATTGGCAAGGGCCATTGCTATCATGACGCGCTGCCGCTGGCCGCCCGACAACTCATGCGGATAGGCGCTCAGACGGTCTTTCATTCCCGACAGGCCAACAAGGTCGAGCAATTCGCACACGCGTGCGGCGGCTTGATCTCTGTTCATGCCCTGATGCAGGAACAGGACTTCGCCTATCTGCTTTTCAATCGTGTGCAGGGGGTTGAGGGATGTCATCGGCTCCTGGAAGATCATGCCGATGCGCCGTCCCCGGATTTTCTGCATCAGAGAGTCAGGCGCGCCGACCAGTTCCTGCCCGTCAAAAACGATAGAGGATCCTTTGGCGTGGTCGGCCAGCGGGTAGGGCAGAAGCTGCATCACCGACAAGGCCGTCACCGACTTGCCCGACCCCGATTCCCCGACAAGGGCGACGGTTTCCCCCTTGTCTATGGCAAAAGATACGCCGCGCACGGCATCCACGACGCGATCCTGCGTCCGGAAGCTGACGCCCAAATCGCTGATTTTCAACAGGGTTTCGGACATGGTGTCATTCAAGCACAAAACGATCCTTTCGGCACGGGCAAATTAATGAATTTTAACACTTTTTCAGCAGTTTCACGGTAAAATGAAGGTATGGAAGCTGCAGGAAGCACAGTCCTATCGCCGGAAGAACTTCTGGCGCGGTCGGCCGAGGCCGTTAAAAACAGGGTCTCCGCCGGAGGCAGCGCGGTGCAGAAGCTGCTGGCGCAGCGCGATGCGCCGCTCGAGGATACCGTCGATTTAAGTCCCGTCGCCCGCCTGCTCAAGGCGCAGGAAACGGCAAAGGCCAAGCGGCAGAACGAGAATTACTTCGAAAGCGACGCCTATCTGCGCGCGAAAGTCGTGCAGCTGCAGTTCCAGCTTGATTTCTATTCCCGCATTGGGGGAGATCTTGGCGAAAGCGGGGTAGCTTCCGTTGAGGCGGAGATAAAAGGGATACTTCAGAAACAGCAGGCTAAACTGAAGGCGAAGACGGATGAGGCTGCCGCGAAGCAGAAAGATCTGGATGCCGCAAATGCGGATAAAAACCGTTTTGCCGGACTCCTGACGCCTGATCAGCTTCTCAAGAAGGCAAGCGGACAGAGCATCGGTACAACCGACAAGGCCAAGCAGGCTGCTGTGGATGCGCTTCTGAAAAAGGCGGCGGAAGCCGTCAATGCAACGGCGTAGCCTTGAGCTTATCTGTCGGTTTATTCACGGCCATGATTACGCAGTTTCCAGTGGCATCAGAATCCGGTGCCTGCGTGGCGGATGTGAAATCTTTTGCCAGCGTAAGCTTGATCCGTTCTCCCGCATTATAGACACTCGCGCCGTCCACAGGACTTTTGTGCGCGCCGATTATATTCAGGCCTGCTTTCAGGAACTGGCTCCAGCTTTGCTTATTGCGGGTCTCTATCTCCGCCAACACGTGCATCCGACCATGCCGGACGGCATGGTTCAGCCAGTGGCGGATCATCATGTTCATGATTCCGTTGCCGCGGAAATCAGGGTGGACGGTTGCTGATTGCATGATGCTTGTTTGTTCCGGCGCGCTGTGCAGGATGGCGCCGCCCAGATCAGCGGCTGTTTCGCCAGCGCGGGGATGGACAATCAGGCATTTGGCGACAAGGTTGCTGTTGCAGACAACGCCCATAGCTACGCTGATGCTGCGAGCGAAATGCGCATGGAAATAACTTTCGGGACGGGCAAGGACGAAGCTTTTCTGGTCGTCGGGCAGACGTTCAATGACAGTTTCATGCAGGGTTTTGATGGCATCGATGTGCTGCGTTTGCAGCAGGACAAGGCTATAATGGTCGCCCCGCACGGGCAAAGATCCCGATTCAAGGCAGACCAGTCCATTTACGTCGGAAATTTCAGCGCTCATGCGCCGATTTTTAACACAGCCCCGATGTTTTTAATAGAAAATTGTGCAACGCGAGAGGTTATTTCTTCAAGGGCATATAGTTTTCAACCAGCTTAGTGAAAAAGCTTGCGGCGATAGGAATGACATCGTCATTGAAGTCGTAGAACGGGCTGTGCAGGCCGTGACTGTGCGGGCTTTTTTCATTGCCGGAGACGCTCTGTCCCAGAAAGACGAACGCCCCCGGGCGCTTGGCCAGGAAGGCCCCGAAATCTTCTCCGCCCATCGTCGGTTCGCAGTTTCCGTCCACGTTTTCCGTGCCCAGAATTTCCGTCAGCGCCTTAACCGCCATCTCCACGCCATCAGCCGTATTGACAGTCGGATCATTGGTGAACTCATACTCCATTTTCGCTTTCGCGCCGTAGGCTGCCGCTACATTCACGATAATTTCTTCCATCCGCTTTTTGATGAAATGGCGGGTTTCATTGCTGAAGGTGCGGACCGTGCCGCTCATCTTTGCTTCGTTTGAAACAATATTGAAGGCGCCCGTTCCGACATTCAGGTTCGTGACGCTGACCACGGCGGAGTCAACCGGCGCAATATTGCGTGACACTATAGATTGCAGGGCCGTGATGATGTGTGCCGCGACCACGGCGGGATCGATAACCTGATGCGGCATAGCGGCGTGACCGCCCTTGCCTGTCACGACGATATCGAATTTATCGACCGAGGCCAGAAGGCCGCCTACGCGCGTACCCGCTTTTCCCAGCGGCGCGAACGGCCAGTTATGTGCGCCGAACACGTAATCGCAGGGGAATCTTTCGAAAAGCCCTTCCTCTATCATTTTATGCGCGCCGTTTCCCCCTTCCTCGGCCGGCTGGAAAATAAGGTGGGCTGTGCCGTTGAAATTGCGGGTTATGCTTAGATGCTTTGCTGCGGCCAGCAGTCCTGCCGTATGGCCGTCATGGCCGCAGGCGTGCATTTTGCCGTGATTGCGGGAGGTATGCGGAACGCCGGATCGTTCAATAATATCGAGAGCATCCATATCCGCGCGCAGGCCGATGAATTTGCCGCTGTCGCTCTTTTTGCCCTTTATCGTGGCAACAATCCCGGTGACGGCGATGCCCTGTTCAAACGGGATGCCCCATTCCTTCAGTTTTTTTGCAATCAGCCCGGCGGCGAAGGTTTCTTCGTATTTTGTCTGCGGATTTTTGTGCAACTCACGCCTGTATTCTGCGAATTCCGCTTTCAGGTCCGTCATGCTTTCGTTCGCTGCCGCCATGTTTTTCTCCTGTTCTTGGCTGTAACTCAGGGCGTGGCTTCCGGCCCCGCGATGTTACGCGGCGGCTTGAACGCGCCGTCCACATACATCTCCAGTTTCTCTTTCGCCTCATTGAAAGACATGTCCGGGCTGGTTTCAAGCCAGCGCGCGAATTCCCCGTAGGCCACGATCGCAAGCCGAGGATCGTCCTGAAAGGGGAAGCCGGTAATATCGACGGTTATTTCGCGACCCGTTTCCCTGTTGCACAGTTCGCCTTGCGCGTTTTTGCGCAGGAAATCGAGCACTATCCGCGCCTGCCGCGGCAGCGTCGAAGACGTAGCCTCAGCCCATACGCGCAGGGCGTTGCTGATACCCCTGTCTTTCGTAAGGCCGGTAGCGGCGAGGTACTCCTCCGTTTTTCCGGACGCATGTTTCCACCCGAGGCGGCCGATGAGCATTTTTTCAACGTTCAAGCTTTCCTTCGAAAAGCTGGCGATGAAGTGGTCGCGTGGCGTCGCATTCAGGAAAGAATGAATGACCTGCCCGCCGATGGTGAAGAGATAGAGGCCTAGGCCCTGCGGGAGGACCTGCGTGGATCCGCATTCGCCCCATACTGGCCGCGTGCATCCGTCCTTGCAATATTACGTAAGTAATGGAAGAGGCGATAATTTCTCCCGCTTCATCTTCATAAATAAAGGCGCGGCCGTTTGTGGCGCGCTCGCGAATGACGGCTTCCTTCCGGAGGGCGACTTCCGGATGCTGGTTAGCCCGGTAGAATTTGACCAGATGCGGCCCGTCCTCATAAGTCGAGAGTCTTAGTTTTAACCGGTGCGCGGGCTGCTCGCCTGCGGCCTTCGCGAAGGAGGCGTTCGTTTCCATGCATATCCCTTTGAATAAATATTCTGTAATATACGGATATGGACGCCTAAAATCAAGCGGGGATAGCGCTTTTTATCCCGCAGCGCAGCGTGAAGCGGCCTTTTGTCCGGTTTCAGCAAGCGCGCCGACATGCGCAGCGGCCGCTTTTGCCAATACATCCGTGTTGTAGCCGCCTTCCATGCAGGAAACTATGCGGCCTTCACAGCATTCATCGGCGAGCGCGCACAGGGTTCTGGTCATCCGGGCATAATCCTCATCTGTCAGGTTTTGTTTGCCCGGCGGGTCGTTAAACAGGATTTCCGCGGGGGGATCGTCGCGGTGAGCATCGAAACCGGCGGAGATTATAACAAGTTCGGGGTTATAGGATTGCAGAAAGGGCGCGATGGTCTCTTTGAAGGCCGTATGCCATTCGGATGCTGCTGCGCCGCGCGGGATGCCAACGTTCAGAATGCTGTCCGACGTTATCTGCGCATTGTCGTTATAAGGCCAGAGTTTGCTTTCTTGCAGGGAAACAAAACAAGTGTCTTTCAGGCGGCGCTGGACGATGTCCTGAGTTCCGTTGCCGTGATGAACGTCGAAATCGACGATAGCGACGCGTTTTAGCTTGTATCTTGCCTGCGCATGCGCCGCGGCGATGGCCACATTGTTGAAAATGCAGAATCCCATCGATTTGTCGTAGAAGGCGTGGTGTCCCGGCGGACGCGCGGCGCAGAAAACCCTGCGCGCTTTTCCTGTCATGACCATATCAACGCCGTAACAGGCCGATCCGGCGGCGGCCAGCGCGGCGTCGAGAGATCCAGGCGACATTTTTGTGTCTTCGTCGAGGCTGAACAGGCCGGAT
>JACQIJ010000139.1 GCA_016198545.1 Pseudomonadota bacterium | reverse complement strand
GTCATACTGGGCGGCTACGGACTTTAAAATTACATAATATTTTTTTCTGCCCCGTTTCAGGCTTCGTAAACGAAAAATAAGGCTTTTGCGCTTACTTTTGAATCAGAGCGCAGGGTTTTCGGTGCCATGGCATGGGATACGGACACAAAGCGGCAGCGCGATAAATTTCTGGCGTTCGCGTTTGCTTCATCGGATCTTTTCATCGAGGTTACGCCTGATGAAAAGGTCAGCTATGCGCTGGGTGCGGCGCTGGGCGTGACGGGTATCGATAAGAGCAAGCTGGAAGGGACGTCGTGGCTCGATCTGTTTGCGCCGGGCGACCAGACCATTTTGCGGTCGATGCGCCGTAAGGCGCAGGAGGGCGTGCGGTGCGGGCCTATTCTTGTCGCCATCAACGAAAAAATCGCCGCCAACAAAAAAGCCGTTGTGACGGGAATCAGAATGCCCGGTGAAAATGGCTTTTTCCTGACGCTCGGCTTTTCAAGCGTGCTGATGAATAAAATCGGCGCGATGGCCCGCGAGGAGGATATTACCGTCCTGCAGGACAAGGAGACATTCCTGCAGTCCGCGGAAAAAGCGCTCGGCATGGCGAAGGGCATGGGGCAGGAGGCGAAGATGACCATGCTGGATATTGCTGCGCCGGAGGCGGGCCGCCGGCGCATGGGCGACGAGGCATGGGACGGATTTCTGGAATCGCTGGCGGGATTGCTGAGATCCAAGTCTATCGACGGAAGCACGGCGGGGCAGATAGGCGAGGGGCGCTACAGCATTGTTCATGACGGCAGCGTTGATGCGGAGGCTCTGAAGGAAGAAGTCCAGCGCCTGTCGAAAAAGTCGGACCCGGCCGGCCGGGGCGTTGAGATTGAGAGCAAGACAATCGAATCCGGCGAAGCGGATTTAAGTGAACACGAAATGGCAAAAGCGCTTGTCTATACGATAAACTCCTTCGGTCAGCATGGCGTCGGCATGAGCGTAAAAAGCTTCGCCGAGGGCTTCAAGACGTACGTCACCGATAATGCGCAGAAGATAAAGACATTCAAGACAATGGTGAAGAAACTGGATTTCCAGCTGCATTTTCAGCCGGTCGTCGATCTGGATATGTTTGAGGCGTCGCATTTCGAGATGCTGACCCGCTTTCCCGATGGCGGATCTCCCTATGAATGGATTTCGTTCGGAGAGGATATGGGCATGGCGGCCGATTTCGACATGGCGGTATGCGAACGGGCTATCAACTACCTGGCCTATTCGGGATCCAGCCATAACAAGCGCTTCGCAATAAACCTGTCGGGGCAGTCGATCCAGAGCGAGGCCTTTTTCAAGGCGCTTTATACGAAACTTTCGGCGCATAAATCCCTTTCGAAAAACCTCATGTTCGAGATTACTGAGTCCACGACCATCAAAAACCTGGATATGGTGAACGAGTTTATAAAAATCCTGCAAGACGACGGGTTTGAAATATGCATGGACGATTTCGGCGCAGGATCGGCGTCGTTTCAGTACCTGCACAAGCTGCACGTGGACTACGTGAAGCTTGACGGTCAATATACGCGCAAAATCCTGACGGATGAACGCGATGCCGCGATGGTTAAAAATATGGCGCAGATGTGCAACGATCTGGGCGTGAAGGTCGTGGCCGAAATGATTGAAGAAGAACGGCAAGTTATAAAGCTGGCTGCGATGGGCATACAGTACGGGCAGGGATATTATTTTTCCAAGCCTGTCGCGATGCCTGAGTACAAGTCCGATCTGGGCAAGCGTTCCCGCGTCAGGACCAGCAGGAGGATTATAAAACAAGAGAAGTCCTGACCCTGTTCCCGCTTCTAAAAGCTTGCGGACCTTCATGAATATTGCTAGCAAGGATTATGGGACAAGGGGCGCCGCTGGGAGATGACGCGCTGAAAAACGGCGCAATCGGGAATGGCTTTTATGCGCAGCTGATGCGCGCGCTTGTCGATGATAATGCGCAAAGGCAGGTTATTCTGGACCGGATGATCCGCCGTTCTTCCAGTGATAACGATTCGTTAGGTTTGGACGATCTGGCGGATGCCCTGCGCGCGCTGAAAGCGGCGGGACATGATATCAATGCGGAACATTTGTCTTCATATGCCGCGACTGCCGTCGGGCAGAAGAGTTTTTACGATTCTCTGCGCAATAACTTCGAGGATACGGTTGCAATTCATGAGCAGCTGCGCACGTTGCGCGAAGAACTGACGGGACAAAAAGGGTTCTTCCGCGCCCTGTTCAATGTGCGCGCGTCAACGGATCCCTTGGAGAAGGCAATGGAAAACATATCTTCCTTCGCCGATTATTGCCTCAATAACAATATTGAATTCGATGGCGCGCGGGGACTTCTGGTCAATGGCAGGCCGCCAAAGATGTTTGCGGGGAAGGCGTTGGAAGCCCTTCATGAATTCCGTTTTCTGGCCGCCTCCGTCGCAGGG
>JACQIJ010000138.1 GCA_016198545.1 Pseudomonadota bacterium | reverse complement strand
GCCGCGCAGAAGGAAAATTTGTTCCTGTGGATCCCGGTTTTTCTGGGTTGCGGCATCGGGGCGTATTTTGCGCTTCCTTCGGAGCCGCCGGCAAGCCTGACAGCGGGCGGCGGAACGCTTACCGCCGTTTCCTGGTTGGTGGCGCGGCCGCTGAAAGAAAGAGCGTTGTTTCTGTGGGTTTTGATGACGGCTGCGTTTTTATTCGCTGCAGGATTCATGACGGCGCAGATGCGTACCATTCATGTTGCGGCGCCCATGCTGGAGAAACAAATTAAAATCACAAAAGTCTCGGGAACGATCACGGGACTGGAGGAAATGGAGGAAGGGGCGGGGCAGCGTTATATCTTATCTGATGTGACAATTGAGAAATTAACGCCCGAGAAAACTCCTGCGAAAATACGCCTGCGCGTGCGTACCGGCGCGAATGCGGAATTGAGCGCGGGGGACAGGGTAGAAGTTCTGGCAGGCCTGAACCCGCCGTCTGCGCCCGTCGCCCCCGACGCATTTGATTTCCAGCGTTACGCCTATTTCCGGCAGATCGGCGCGTTCGGATTTACCTATGAGACGCCGCGCATCGTCGCGCAGGGGTTGCCGGAAAGTTCTGCCGAACACATCGAGCAGTTTCGTGAAAACATTGTCCGCCGTGTGGGTGTGCGCCTGTCCGACGCTTCGCAATCATCCATCGCGGCTGCGATGATGACGGGTGAGCGCGGCGCGATTTCGGAAGCCGACAACGAAGACCTGCAGGCGTCGGGGCTGGCGCATATGCTGTCTATTTCCGGCATGCATATAGGCATGATCGCAACGACGATCTTTTTTGCCGCGCGGTTTATGATATCACTTTTTCCGGCGGTTGCGCTGCGCCTGCCGGTCAAGAAGATCGCCGCCGGGGCGGCTCTGGCAGGAGCATCCGCCTATCTCGTTCTTATCGGCGTGGATAATGTGCCGGCTGTACGCTCCCTTCTGATGACGGGGCTTGTGCTCGTCGCCGTAATGCTGGACCGGATGCCGTTTTCGTTGCGCACCGTGGCGCTTGCCGCCATCGTCGTGCTTTTCATCTGGCCGGATGCGCTGTGGTCGGCGAGCTTTCAGATGTCGTTCGCCGCCGTCGCCGCGCTTATCTGGTTTTACGAGGTCACGAGGGGTATATGGGCGCGGCTGTACGGCAATGCGGGGATCGTTCGTAAGCTGGCGCTGTATCTGCTGGGATTGTGCGCGACATCGCTTGTCGCCAGCGCGGCGACCGCGCCGTTCGTGCTTTATCATTTCCAGCGCGCATCGCTGTACGGCGTGCTGGCGAACTTGCTAGGCGTTCCGGTCATGGGGATCGTCGTGATGCCCGCCGTGGTGCTTTCGTACCTGTTGATGCCGTTCGGGTGGGAAGGCCCGGCGCTGTGGGCGATGGGCAAGGGGATTGCCGCTGTCATGGTTGTCGCGCGCGATGTGGCCGCTATTCCTGGCGCGAACATGTATTTCCCGGCCCTGCCCCTGAGCGTTTTCATGTGGCTTACGGCGGGGGCGTTGATTGCGATGATCTGGCGCGGGAAAGGAAAGTGGCTTGCTTTGCTGCCGCTTGCCGTTTCAATCGTTGTTGCCGCCGGCGTCAGGCAGCCGGATATTCTGATATCGGCGGAAGGGAAGCTGTTCGCCTACGCCCCGCCGGGGAGGGAGCGCGTCATGACCGTTTCATCGCGCATAAAGGACCGCTTCATGGCGGAAGTCTGGGTGCAGCGTTACGGTCTGCCGCCGGATTACAGGCCGCAGGCCTGGCCGAAGGAAGGCGCGGGGCCGGGTGGCGTGATGTGCGATGAAAGCGGCTGCCGCCTTGATGCGGGGGGAAAGAAAATCGTGTTTTCATTCGATGCTTCCGCGCAAGAAGATGATTGCGCGTGGGCAGACATCCTGGCGGCGCAGTATCCGTTGCGCGGCAGGTGCGCCGCGCCCGTCACCATTGATTTCTTCGACCTTTGGCGCGAGGGTGCGCATGCTATCTGGCTGGAAGACGGCAGGATTGAACGCGTCGGCGCAGAGCGTGGCAAAAGGCCGTGGACGGTGACAAACGGGCGGTAAACGAACGTCACGTCAGCGAAGAAGCTTCGGCTTGTCCGCGTATTCAGGATATCTCGTTATTGCATTCCTCAAGATCACGGTTCAATAATGCGGCTCAATGATACGTCCGGTACAGCCCGGCGAGGTGGCCCTGCACCTGCACCCGTTCGGGGTCGAGGACGCGGGGTTCGTAGGCGTCGTTTTCCGGTTCCAGAATGATTTTGTTGCCCGAACGGCGGAATCGTTTCAGTGTGACTTCCGCATCGTCGATCAGCGCAACGACAATATCTCCGTTGCGGGCGGTTTCCTCCCGCCGGATGATGACGATGTCGCCGTCATTGATGCCGGCCTTGATCATCGAGTCGCCGTCGACCTCCAGCGCGTAATGTTCTCCGCGGCCCAGCAGGGACGGAGGGACATCGACCAGCGATCCTTCATCGCGTATGGCCTCGATCGGCGTGCCGGCAGCGATGCGGCCATGCAGCGGAATCTGGGCCATTGAGGCGGCGGCAACCACGGCATTTATGTTCCGGCTTTTTTGCGCCGCCCTGGAAGAATCATTAGCGGCGGGGCTATAACCCTCCGGCAGCTTGCGGACCTGCAGTGCGCGGGCGCGGTGGGGCAGGCGTTCCAGATAGCCGCGTTCGACCAATGCGCCGATCAGACGGTGAATGCCGGATTTGGATTTCAGGTCGAGGGCCGCCTTCATTTCCTCGAACGACGGGGCTACGTCGCCGCCCGCCATGCGTTCATGGATAAAAAGCAGCAAATCGCGTTGTTTTCTGGTCAGCATGGGTTTCTTACCGTTATGTTATGTATCAGGTTTGTTCCTGTAATCCCTACTTATGTTCTAGTTTAGTTCGCGTTTTGAGTCAAGCTTCAAAGCGGTATGATTTTGCCATGAGACGCCGCTATGCCCGGCCGGGTACGCTTAAATTCATGATCATCGCCATTGTCCTGATGGTTCTGATCGACCGTTTCGGATTTGACGGGACGCGCCCTTATGTAGAGGAGGCGCGCCGGGAGGCCCGCGCGAAAACCGAGCGGCAGGCGGCAATTCCGGCTGAGGAGGTGCCGGAACAGGAAGAGAAAATAGAAAAAGCTTTTGCAAAAATAAATCCGGAAGTCATCCTGCCTGATTTTCAGGTCAAAAAAGAAGAAAAGACGAACGAGCCGCCCGCATGGAGGAAATTCGCGGTAGCCGTTGATGCGCCCGCGGGAAAGCCGAAGATTGTCATTATCATCGACGATCTGGGAGAAGACCGCGCGCATACAAAAGAAATCATCGCGCTGCCGGGGCCGCTGACGGCGGCATTCCTGCCTTATCCGCCGAAGGTAGCGGGACTGGTCGAGGAGGCGCGGCAGGCGGGGCATGAAATCATGATGCATATGCCGATGGAGGCTACGGACGCAGATTTGGATCCCGGAGCATATGTTCTGCGCGCATCCCTTATTCCCGAGAGGTTCGAGAATGTGATGGAAGATAATCTGAAGGCTTTCGGCGGGTACGTAGGCATCAACAACCATATGGGCAGTCGCCTGACCCGCGATCCGCAGGCGATGCGCATCGTGATGGCCCATCTGCACAGGCGCGGGCTGCTGTTCGTGGATTCGCGCACAACGCCCAAATCCGTCGGTGCGGAAACGGCGAAGGATTACGGCGTGCCTTATGCGTCGCGCGATGTGTTCCTGGATAACGATCCGGACAAAGAGAGCGTGATGAAAAGTCTTCTAAAGACCGAAAAGGAGGCGCGCCGCAAGGGCGTTGCCATCGCCATCGGCCATCCGAAGGAGGGGACTATCGAGGCATTACGGGAGTGGCTGCCGACTCTGGCGGCAAAGGGATTCATTCTGGTTCCTGCCAGCGCGGCGGTTCAATGACTTCCTCCGCGCTGGCGGCTATTGTCAGTGCAGGGCGACGAGGTTATATTTTCGATTCTCTACGCTATTTAACAACTCACATGAAAGGTGAAAAACATGAAGACATTGTTTGCCATTCTGGCGGCAACGTTGATGCTGTCCCTGCCGGCGGGCATGGCGCGCGCTCAGGACGATACTTATTATGAACCGTCCATCGAAGACGTAGCCCCTGAATCCGGCGGCCAGCTTCTCGATAGCGAGGCAGCCAGCGGGTACGCGGCGGAAGAAGCCATCGACAACGAAGATGCCAGTTGGGCTGCGGGTGCGCCGTTTGACGGAAGCAGTACGGATGGCATGGTACAGGACCCAGGTACTCTGGAACCCGCCGGAATGACGATTACGCCGAACGAATGATTTGCAGTCTTATCGCAAAGTAAATGCCGTCGCTGCGAGGCGGCCGTCAGGCCGACGAAGCAATCCGGAACGTAACTGGAAAGACTGGATTGCTTTGCCGCTTTCGCGGCTCGCAATGACGGAACCTGACCTGCTAATTCCCGCTTCCGGGGCCGTAGGTCGTTTCAAGTAGACGGCGGTTTATCTTCACCTTCGCCTTGTTCTGCAGATACTGCATATAGGCCAAGAGATGTTCATCGCGGCTTCCCTGCGTTGCCGTTTCCCGGGTTTTCTTAAGATCGTCCGCAGAGATTTTGGCAGGATCGGGGAGGGATGCTTTCGTCACCTGCCCGACGATGTAACCGTCTTTTGCCGCGGTCACCGCATACTCGCCTTTCGGCGTCTCGAAGAATTTCGTTTTGGCGGGCGCGCTCAGGACTTCCGGCGGATTTTCATTGCGCTTGATTTTAAAGGTCTGTACGGCTGCGTCAGCATCCTTCGCCGCCTGTTCCAGTGTCTTTTCCGCAGAGGCAAGGGATTTCAGGATATCCTGCGCACGCTGTTTGTTCAGAACTTCCTGTTGGTCCGCGATCCATACTTTGCGCAGATCGGCCTTGACCGAGTCGAAAGGTTTATATGACTTGGAATCGATTCTGTCCACGCGCAGCGCGGCGAAACTGCCGTCCGCCAATTCCATCACGGGCGCGCTTTCCCCTTCGGCCAGTTCAAAGACCGTCTGCAGGATGCTGTTGCGATCCTTTTCAGGATCCTTCAGTCCTTCGCGGTTATCGGGCGTAGAGCCATCGGCGCGGATGGGACCGAATTTACGGATTTTAAGCTGCATCGCATCAGCCACCTCCTCGAGCGTGCCGCCGCCTGCCAGGCGGTCGTCGATTTCTCCTGCCAGCGCGTAGAGTTGGTCGGCCAGTTTTTGCGACATCAGGTCTTTGCGGATTTCATCCCTCACCCCGGAGAAAGGTTTTATCCGCGGCTCTATGATGTCGGTAACCGCCATGACATGCCAGCCCAGTGCGGTTTTGACCGGTTCCGTTATACCGCTTTTTTCCGTTTCAAAAACCTCTGCGGCGACAGCCGGCGGCAGGCCCTCGCGCATGAAAGTTTCCTCACCGATATAACCTTCCGGCTTGCCAGTTGCCTTTTCGACCGCAGCCTTCAGGCCGGTTTTGATATCAAAGGCATCGGCTACGGCGCGCGCGGTTCCTTCATCCGGCAGGATGGCTTGCTCCAGCGCGCGTTGTTCGGGGAGGGTGTAAGAGCTTATATCGCGTTCATAAATCTCTTTCAGTTCCTCTTCGGAAAT
>JACQIJ010000021.1 GCA_016198545.1 Pseudomonadota bacterium | reverse complement strand
TTATTTATTCTGATAGATTTTAGCGCCGAAATGGCTGGAGTCGCCTTCAGGGGGCATCCCGGCGAGTCGCAGGCTAAAGTTGTCGAATTTCTGGACCGCTGGGCCGCGCCTATAGAAATATCGCTGCTTCCCGTTATTTTTCTGGCAGTATTGTTTATTTTCTACAAAAACACCAAGCAGCGCGAAGTCATGAGCCAAATTTATAAGGCCAGCCTGTCGCTGCGACGTCTGCTGGCGGAAGATGGCCCCGTCGAAGAGGAGATCGAACTTCAGAACAAAGTCGAAGGTTCGTTTTCAGGAAAAATCCTTCAGGATTTGAAGCTCAGCGAGTTCAGTTTTCGCGTATTGCAGATTCACAAGGAAAAACTGAAAGAGGAAATGGCGTTTCAGGAACATATTATGAATGAAATGTCGGGTCTGGTCGTCCTTCTCAGTCCCAAGGGAATTATAAAGTACGTAAACAAAGCCATACTGGAAACGACCGGCTATAAAAAGGATGAATTGTTGGGTTTAAACTGGTGGAAGATTTTTTATCCTGCCGGAAGGGATGACCCGGAAATAATAGAACTGAATCGCATTTCGGATGGCGGGCGCAGGTGTATCCGCGATCATGTGATGACTTTGCGCACGAAAGACGGCGGGGAACGCAAGGTGTCGTGGACGACGGGGAATATTTTCGGCGATGACGGGCAGCCTTCAGCCCTGATAGGTGTCGGGACCGATATAACTATGGAGCGAAGTCGGGCCGCCAATGAAAGCGAACAGGAGAAAATGAAGGCTCTGGCATCGATGGCAGGCGGGCTGGCGCATGAAATCAGCAATGCCCTGCAGCCTGTGCTGGGAATGAGCGAGATACTGGAAATCCGTCTCAAGGGCAAGGATGAGGAGCTGGAGGAATGTTCCCGTACGATCAAGCGAAATGCCATGCACGCGCGGGATATTGTGGCCGGCGTTCTGGCCTTTTCCCGGCGCGACCAGAAGAAAAAAGATATTTACAAGGCTGCCGATCTGCTGGATGAAGTCATGGAGTTCGCCGATGAATTCTTGCCGCTGGATGTAAGCGTAAGATGTTTCGGGTTCGGCCCGGGCGATGCGTCCGGCGCAAACGATGATGTTTATATCAATGTAAACCGGACGGAGATGGTTCAGGTCATCGCCAATATGTTTACAAACGCGGCGCATGCGATGAAACAAAATGGCGTCATCGAGGTTATGCTGGGCCAGGCCAGCGTTGACGAGGTCATATCCGTATCGACAGGCATAAAGCCGGGCCGCTACGCGGTCGTTTCCATCAAGGATCAGGGTATTGGAATGAACGATGAAGTGAAAAAATCCCTGTTTACGCCATTCTTCACGACCAAGCCGCTGGGCGAGGGTACGGGGCTGGGGCTGGCGGCCGTCTATGGAATCGTCAGGGACTGGGGGGGATCGATCAAGGTGGATAGCAAGGAGTGTGACGGCACAACCTTCCATATTTATATACCGTTGGTGGAACCGGAAAAAGAACAGATTGAAAAACCCGCGGGGGAAACAATGGAAACAGAGAGTGACGCTGATGGCGCGCATACTTATCATTGACGATATGCCTTGGGTTTTGAATACGGTTGCCATGATGCTCCGGCAACATGGGCATCAGGTCACGGCGCTGGAGGACAGCCAGGCTGCATGCAGCGTTCTGGAGGATCAGGAATTCGATCTTGTTCTGACGGATGTTCTCATGCCGGATCTGGATGGTCGCGACCTGATACGCCATATTAGGGAAAGATCCGATTATCTTCCGATTATTGCTATGACGGGCGGCGGGAGGAGCATATCGAATATGGAAGAGTTTTTTATGGATCTTTACGAACTGGCCGATTCCGTAATGAAAAAACCCTTCACGATACGGGAGATTGGGGATGAAGTGGGGCGGATATTGGCACTGAAAGAGCAGGGCTCGCATGGGCGAGAATGTTCTGGTATTATAACCACCAGTTGATTGGGGTGATGGCTGTGAGCAAACCGTTTAATTTGACAGACCTGCGCATCATGGTGGTCGACGACCAGCCGGATACGCAAAAGATGATCAAGAACATGCTTCTTGAGCTGGGCGTGACGCAGGTTTACACGGCTCCGGACGGCAGCAAGGCGCTGGAATTTATGGACAGCGTTCCGGATCTCGTCGACGTCATCATGTGCGACTGGAATATGCCCAGGGTCACGGGTATAGAAGTTTTACGCCAGATAAGGACCGTATATCCCGATCTGCCCTTCTTGATGGTAACGGCGCGCGGGGATGTGGATTCAGTCGTCGTGGCGAAAGAGGCCGGCGTAGACGGCTATGTCAGGAAGCCGTTCTCGATGGACGAACTTAAGGGGAAGCTGACGAAAGTCATGACGAGGCATCAGGAAAAAGCTCTTAAGAAGGCAGCATCTTCCTGAGATCGAATAGAATATCGAGCGCTTCACGCGGCGTTATCCCGTCCGGATCTATTTCCTTCAACCTTTCTTCCACCAGCGATTTTCGTTCATGTACGGCCTTTGTGACTGACGAAAATAACGGCAGATCGTGCGCAAGACGCGCCAGCGCGCCCGATTGCTCTCCGGTCTGCAGCATTTCAAGAACCTGTTTTGCGCGCTCTATGGCGATGTTTGGCATGCCGGACAGCTTGGCGACGTGAATGCCGTATGATCGGTCGGCGCTTCCTTCCTGAACTTCGTGGAGGAAAACGATATCTCCCTTCCATTCCTTTACTTTCATGGACCGGCAGGCGATGCGGGGCATCCGGGTCTGCAGGCCTGTCAGCTCGTGATAATGCGTCGCGAACAGGGTGCGGCAGCGGTTCATTTCGTGCAGGTGTTCGACGCAGGCCCATGCAATGGAAAGGCCGTCGAACGTAGCCGTTCCGCGGCCTATTTCGTCAAGAATGACAAGCGATTTCTCCGTCGCCTGATTGAGGATGGCGGCTGTTTCGACCATCTCGACCATGAATGTTGATTGGCCGCGCGCCAGATCGTCGGCGGCGCCGACGCGGCTGAATAGCTTGTCCACGATTCCTATTTCCGCAGATGCTGCGGGGACAAACCCGCCCATCTGCGCCATAATTGCGATGAGCGCGTTTTGGCGCAGGAAAGTCGATTTCCCCGCCATGTTGGGGCCGGTCAGAAGCCACAGGCGGGTTTTATCCTCCAGATCGCAGTCATTGGGCACAAAACCGGCGCCGTTCGCGCGCAGGGCTTGCTCAACGACGGGATGTCTTCCGCCCACCATTCGGAATGAAGTTCCGTCATTGATTTTCGGGCGCACGTAATCCTGATCGCCGGCAAGGGTTGCCGTTGCCGCGGCGACGTCAAGTGCGGCAAGGGCGCGGGCGTTTTCGCCAATGGATGCTGACAGCCGCGATATTTCTTCGGCCATCTGGGCGAATAATTCCTGCTCGATTCCCATCGCTTTTTCTGATGCCGATGAGATGTCGCGCTCAAGATCCGCCAGTTCGGGCGTAGTGAAACGCACGGCGTTGGCCATTGTCTGGCGGTGCACAAACGGATTGTCGTTTGCCGTATCCTGATCCTGCCCCTTTCTCACCATCAGGGGATCGGCTTTTTTGGCGGGAACCTCAATAAAGTATCCCAGGATGTTGTTGAAACTGATTTTCAGGGAGTCTATCCCGGTTTGTTTCTGGTATTGTTCCTGCAGTTTTGCGATCAGTCGTTTGCCGTCGCTTCGCAGGGCTCGCAGATCGTCGAGTTTCCGGCTGTATCCTTCGCGGATGAAGTTTCCGTCGCGTGCAAGGAAGGGTAGATCGTTCGCCAGCGCCCTCTTCATGTGGTCGGCGAGGGCCTGCACCGAAGGATTTTGCTTCAGGCCAGATGAAATATTGTTTAAAGCTTCAGGAACGGCGGTGATGCCAAGGATTGCGCCAATCGTTTCCGCTTGCTTCAGTCCGTCGCGAATCTGCGCCAGGTCGCGCGGGCCGCCGCGCCCAGCCGACAAACGCGAGAGGGATCGTTCCATGTCGGGAGTTTTCTTTAACTCCTCCCGCATGCTGTCGCGCAGCGCATTGTTTCCCAGCAGAAAATCCGTTTCATCAAGACGTTGGTTGATGGCGGAGACGTCCGTTAGAGGCGCGGAAAGACGGCTTTGCAGCAGTCGTGCGCCCGGGGCCGTGACCGTGCGGTCGATGCAATGGAGGAGAGCCCCTTTCTTTTCGCCGGCCAGCGTGCGCGTCAGTTCCAGAGAGCGGCGCGTGGCGGCATCGATTTCCATGATTGATCCGCCTGCTATTTGCTGCAGTCGCGCGAGATGAGGGATTTTTCCCAACTGTGTCCGTTCGACGTAATCAACCAGAGCCCCGGCAGCGGCGATTTCCGCGCGGTTGAATCCGCCAAACGATTCAAGCGTTCCGACGTCGAATATCTTTTCAAGCCGCTTTTGCGCATTTTGTGGATCGAACAGGCTGTTCGGCTGCGCTGTTAGTTTTTCTTTCATGCTTTTAAGCAGGGTCTGAAAAAGGTCTTTGGTTAACAAGGCATCGGAAATCAGGATTTCGCTTGCGCCGACCCTTTCCAGCGCGCCGGAGACGGCCGCACATTTCAAAGGTTCAGCCTTGAACTCGCCGGTTGAAATATCAAGCCACGAAAGACCGTATTGTCCGCCAGATTCCGCAATAGCCGCGATGTAATTGTTTTCCCGCGCATCAAGCAGCGTATCTTCGGTCAGCGTTCCCTGCGTTACCACGCGGATAACATCACGGTGCACTAGAGCCTTGTGGCCGCCGCGTTTCTTGGCTTCTTCCGGGGTTTCCGCCTGTTCGCAGATGGCGACTTTAAATCCCGCCTTTATAAGTTTGGCCAGATAAGGTTCGCATGAATGAAAGGGCACGCCCGCCATCGGGATTTCATCGCCTTGCGATTTGCCGCGTTTGGTCAGGGTGATGTCCAGCGTTTCCGCCGCCTTTACGGCGTCATCGAAGAAAAGCTCGTAAAAATCGCCCATGCGGTAGAAAAGAAGGCAGCCGGGATATTGTTCCTTGACCGACAGGTATTGCGCCATCATGGGCGTATGCCCGTCGGAGACGAAATCATCGGCGGTTTTAAGGGCGGATTTTGAGGCCATGCAAGATTTTTACGATATCGCGCCGCAAAGTAAAAGACTGTTTGTGAGAGCCAAAACAGGAAATTATGGCTTGAATGCGGTTTTCAAGAGAGGTTCTACCTCTCCTTTGGCCTCCATTTCATCGAGAATGTCCGTATCGCCGTAAAATTCGCCATTGATGAATACTTTGGGAAGAGTCTGCCAGTCCGTCATCTGGTTCAGTATCTGCCGCTTCTCCATGTTCTCCAGAACATCTATGACAGTAAAGGGATGCCCATATTTTTCGAAGAACCGGATGGTTTCAACCGTAAAGCCGCACTTGGGCTGTTCTTTCGTGCCCTTCGCGTATATAAGGATTTTGTTTTCCGAGATCTCTCTTTTAATTTCATCGACAATATGCTGCATTGCTGTCCTCCTATATCAGTCCCATCGATTTAAAGCTTTTGGTTCCGTTACGGGCGATGACGAGATGGTCGTGGATTTTTATCCCGAAAGGCTCTCCCGCCGCCTTGATGGCAAGCGTCATGTCTATGTCGTCCTCGCTGGGCGTTGCGTCGCCACTGGGGTGATTGTGGCACAGTATGATCGCCGTTGCGCCCAGTTCCAGCGCACGCTTGATGATTTCCCGCGGGTAGGCCGGGGTGTGATCGACTGTGCCGGTTTGCTGGATTTCATCCGCTATAAGCTCATTCTTCTTGTTCAGAAACATGATGCGGAAATGTTCTTTTTGTTCGTGCACCATCGTTGCCGCGCAGTAATCCAGAAGGCGCGACCAGGAACTCAGGATGGGCCTGTTCATGACTTCCTGCTTCATCATGCGGAAGGCGGCGGCGCGAACGGCTTTGAGCGCGACGATGCTGTTTTCGGAGAGCCCATCGTATTTTTCAAGTTCCGGGATCGGCGCATTGAGAACGCCCGCAAGGCTGCCGAACCGAACCAGCAGTTCTTTCGCCAGCGGCTTCACGTCCCGCCGCGGAATGGCCATGAACAGAATCAATTCTAATAGTTCGTAATCGGGCAGGGCGTCCGGGCCACCGGTCAGGAATCGTTCGCGGAGGCGGTCCCGATGGCCGTGGTAGTGAGGTTTTTTATCTTCCTTTTCCATCGCGTCAGACATAGGGAGGTTTGTTCCATCCTTTTGGCGATTGCGTGAAAATCTCATATCCTGTTTCTGTGACGGCAATCGTATGCTCAAACTGCGCGGACAGGGAGCGGTCGCGGGTAACAGCCGTCCATCCGTCATCAAGAACCTTTGTCTGCCATTTTCCCGCGTTGATCATAGGCTCGATGGTGAAAAACATGCCAGGCTGCAAGATATCGCCCGTCCCCGGATTGCCGTAATGCAGAACAGATGGGGCGCAGTGAAATATTTTTCCGATGCCGTGACCGCAGAAATCGCGTACGACCGAAAAGCGCGCATTTTCGGCGAGCGTTTGAATGGCATGGCCGATATCTCCCAGTGTTGTGCCCGGTTTTACAGCTTCAATTCCCGCCATCATTGCGTCATATGTGATATCGACAAGATTGCGCGCCTTCACCGAAATCCTGTCGCCCACAAGATACATGCGCGATGTGTCGCCGTGCCATTCGTCAAGGATGACTGTCACGTCTATATTCACGATATCGCCGTCGGCCAGTTTTTTGGGGCCGGGGATTCCATGACAAACGACATGATTGATCGAGGTACAGATCGACTTGGGAAATCCTTTGTAATTCAACGGGGCAGGGATGGCTCCGTGGTTTATTATGTAGTCATGGCATAATTCGTCCAATTCTCCCGTTTCCACGCCGGGGTTGACGTGGGGCGTTATGAAGTCGAGAACCTCCGCGGCCAGCCTCCCGGCCGCCCGCATGCCATTGAAGTCGATTGCATCGTGGAGCTCTATGCCTTCCGCTGAATATTTTATCCGGGCTTGTTCTGTCATGCGTCCTAGTTATACAATGTTGGGCCTCTTTGGCAATAACCAGCAAGAAGCCGTGGAAGGGTTCCATGACAGTAAGACAGTTATATCCAGGGACTTATTCGGCATCCATAGTCATCATAGGCAACGAAATCCTGGGTGGACGGACGCAGGATACGAATACGCCGTGGATGGCCGAGCGTCTGGCCGGAAACGGCGTGGTTGTGGGCGAGGTGCGCATCGTTCCCGATGATAAGGAAAGAATTGTCCGTGCTGTCAAGGAGTTAAGCGCGGAATTTGAATACGTGTTCACGACAGGCGGGATCGGTCCCACCCATGACGATGTAACAGCGGAAAGCATGGCGGAGGCATTTGGCGCTCCTCTTGAGAAAAACGTTGAAGCCTATTCGATGCTGGAAAAGCATTACGGGCCGGAGGGAATGAATCCGTCCCGCGCCAAGATGTCCATGATGCCGCACGGGGCAAAGCTTATTCCCAACCCTGTAACCGCGGCCCCGGGGTTTATTGTTGAAAATGTTTATGTCATGGCCGGAGTGCCCCGCATCATGCAGGCCATGATGGACTATCTTATGGATAACATACCGCCCGGCAGTCCAATCCTCTCAAATGCTGTCGCCTGCACGTTGCGCGAAAGCATCATCGCAGATGATCTGACGGCTCTTCAGAAGAAATATTCCGGCATCCAGATCGGAAGCTATCCGCATTTTCGCAGCGGCAACATGGGCCTGAGCCTTGTATTGCGCGGAACGGATCAGCGTACGCTGGAGCAGGCGACGGATGAACTTATCAAGATTATCCGTACTCATGGAGACGAACCCCGCGCCATGAGTATGCGCACTCACGATACTCTATGAAAATAGTTTTTCTGACGTTTTTTATAAAAAATAACCATATCTGGACAGCCCATATGCTTTATGATAAGCCACTTTTCACCGCAATGTTTATCATAAAGGAGAAGTACGATGGGATCGCGGGTTAAAATTGAACCGATTACTTCCAAATTTTTAAGGGCTGCGCAGGGGCCGGCGGACAGTATGATCGTCTTTTACCACGGAGCAGGGCAGAATGCGGATACGCATATGGAATCTCTGAATATCCTCAACAGCCTTCTGCCGACGACGGATATCGTGGTTGCCAATGGTCCGGTGCGCTACCTTCCGAAGGAAGGAAAAGAAGATGAAAACCGGCGCAGCTGGGTGGACGTGAGAACCGGCTGGCAACTGACAAAATTTATTTTAAACATGGCGTTTGACAAGGTTGCCGTGGTGCCGCAAATGATGGCCTTTGAGGAATCCGAACTGAAAAAGCGCGGGTTGCCGAAGGACAGGTATTTCCGGATGGGCTTTTCAATGGGCGCGGGCATAAGCATCATACTCAGTCAGATCGACAAGGAAAAGTGTGGCGGCGTGATTTCGGTTGGCGGCATGGTGTGCCCCTATCCGGATTTTCGCATGAATTCGAAATCCGATACGATCATGATCGTAGGTGACAAGGATTATTTCTACGACTTCTCGAACCCGAGAGATTCAAACCAGCGGGGCGTACCGCAAACCAATACCTTCTTCTTCCGCATGACGGGCCTGAGCCGCTTTCTCGGTCTGGGCCATGATCAGACGGTGGAAAGACTGAAATCCAAGGGTATTGTCGTTCATGAAATGATTATTCCCGGCATGGGCCACACGATCAACGCGGAGGCTGTAAGGGGCGCAGCCGATTTCATCAAGGCAAGACTGCCCGCGGTGGAGGCAAAATTGCCGCCTGCAGACGGATCCGTATTCCCTGCACAGCAGGCGCAGGCGGGGCAGGAACATCGCCATTTGGGCGGTTGCCACTGATAAAGCAAGCAAAACCCGCTTGAGAGCGGGTTTTTGCGGGTATATAAGGGCCAGCCCTTTTTTTGACTTTTTACGGCGCGCCCCATTTCGTTTCATCGGAATCAGCACAGGAGGCAATTATGATTCAAACGACAAAAGAAGTATCGGCGCAAGAGGCGCGGCAATGGATGGACAGCAGGCAGGCTATCGTCATCGATGTCCGTGAAAAGGCTGAGTACGATGCGGAGCATATACCGGGCGCGGTTCTGCACCCGGTTTCGGCTCTGGATGCCGCTGCGATCAAAAATCTGGCGAAAGGCCGCAAGGTCGTTTTTCAATGCGCCAGCGGCAAGCGCGCTGCCGGCGCATGCGAGAAATTTATGGCCGAAACGGGACAGGATAACGATATATATTTGTTGCAGGGCAGTTTGCCCGGATGGAAGCAGGCAGGATTTGCGACTGAGAAAAGCGACGGCGTTCCGCCTCTGGACCAGCAGGTTCTCGTTGCCGCTGGGTCCATAGTCCTGACGGGGGCGCTGTTGAGCATTCTTACCGCCGGGTGGTTTGTATGGCTGTGCGCATTCGCCGGGGCGGGTATGCTTTATGCAGGCCTGAGCGGCAATTGCATGATAAAAAAAGTCTTGATGAAAATGCCGTGGAACAATAAGGCTGCCTGATATTTTTCTGATAAGAAAAATTCCCGTGCCTGTGGCGCCAGAGTTGGCGGCAGGCGCCGTTATTCATTTAAATGCAAAGGCGCTGCGAAGTATATGCGGGGACATGTCTGGTTGCAGAGCAGACGCGCAGCGGAATTTATGATATGTATGAGGAGTGTATTTCACTGCCTCAAAAATATTCTGGATCCTTTTTTCGCCGCTGAACCTCGTCGCGCTTCTCCTTTTGGCTGGCATGTTGATGCATTTTTTTTGCCGCAAGGCGGCCTGTATCTTCATGGGTGTCGCGTTGTTGCTGTTTTTTGCCTGCGGGCTTGCGCCTCTGGGGTTGGATTCGCTGGTCGCGCTGGAAAATAAGTATGCGCGACCGGCTGCCATGCCGGAACAGGTGGACGGCATCGTCGTTCTGGGCGGCGCGTTCGATACCTATATTTCCGCCAAGCGCGGCGCAGCAACCGTCAATGACGGGGGGGAAAGGGTATTCGAAGCCATCGCGCTGGCCAAAAGATACCCGATGGCCGTGCCGGTGTTCAGCGGCGGCGAAGGGTTGCTGTTTGAGGATACGGGCCCGGAGTCCGATGACATGGCAGCATGGATGGAGGCGGCGGGCGTGGATCCGGCCCGGTTCATTTTCGAGGATGAATCCCGCAACACGCGGGAAAATCTTCTTTTCACGAAAAATCTTGTCTTGCCGCAGGAAGGCGAAACATGGCTGCTGGTGACCTCGGCCTATCACATGCCGCGGGCGATGATGGTCGCGCGCGGAGCGGGGTGGGAATTGGTTCCGTGGCCGGTCGATTATCGTACCGATGGCAAAATACGCCTGTGGCCGCAGAAATTTGATGTGGCCGGAAATTTCTACAAAACCGACCTTGCCCTCCACGAACTGGTGGGCATGGCGGCGTACAGGTTGCTGCGGAAATGATTACCGCTTCAATAT
>JACQIJ010000158.1 GCA_016198545.1 Pseudomonadota bacterium | reverse complement strand
TTGATTTTGCTGCAGAAATTTTCTGTATTGCGCCACAAGGTCTATAATTTTGAAAAGAGCGACCGATTCGTATACAATGCTAATATTCGTGGAATGGACAGGACGGACGGCTAATGGGCCCGAGCGCAGCTGAGATCGAGCGACTGATCCGCGAACGCATGCCGGATGCGGATGTAACGGCTTCTGATCTGCGCGGAGATGGCAATCACTTTGCAGCCCATGTCGTATCGCCCTCCTTCAAGGGACTGAATCGTGTGGATCAGCACCGCATGGTTTTTGAAGCCTTGAAGGACGTGATGGGAAAAGGCATGCCTGCCCTCGCCCTTCAGACGTCCGTTCCCGAATGAAAAAAATAAAAAAATACGGGAACAGGGAGAGTAGCCACTATGCAGAACATCATATTCGACCGCATCAGGCGTGACATAAGCAGCCATAATATCGTTCTATACATGAAAGGAACCGCTGCCTTCCCCATGTGCGGATTTTCTGCCGCAATGGTGCAGATACTGTCTCAACTGGGCGTGCCTTTCAGAGACATCAACGTTCTGGAAGACAGCACGGTCCGGCAGGCGATCAAGCAGTTCACAAACTGGCCTACCATACCGCAGCTGTACGTAAAGGGCGAATTTATCGGCGGGGCGGATATCGTGCGTGAGATGTATGAAAGCGGAGAGCTTCATCACGTGCTGGTGGAAAAAGGGATACGCATCAACGAAATAACGGCGGCGTAATCCATTTATCAGCCGCGCGGAACCTTTGCGTCGCGGTAAATATGGCACGACATGATCAGGCCAAAGCCGATCAGGACTGAAAGCATCGCCGTGCCCCCATACGATACCAGCGGCAGGGGAACGCCCACGACGGGTATAAGCCCCATGACCATAGACACGTTAATTAAAACGTAAAGTGAAAAATTGATCATCAGGCCGAACGCCATGATCCGCCCGAATGTATGGCGGCAACGCATCGCAATCCACGCGCAGTAGACAAAAACCGATCCGAACAAAATCAGCAAAACGATTCCGCCTATAAGGCCCCATTCTTCCGCCCAGAGCGTAAAGATAAAATCCGTCTGCTTTTCCGGCAGGAAATTCAGATGGCTTTGCGTCCCCTTAAGAAAGCCGCGGCCGCCGAACCCGCCGGAACCAAGAGCGATCTTAGACTGCATAATGTGATATCCGGCCCCCAGAGGATCCGATTCGGGGTTCATGAAGGTCAGCACCCTCTGTTTCTGGTAATCATGCAGAAAGTGCCAGGCCACCGGAAGCGCCGCCAGACCCGCCGCAATCCCGCCTATAAAAAGCCACAGCGGCGCGCCCGCGACAAAAAACACGGCCGTTCCCGCCATCAGAATAGTCCCTGCCGTGCCCAGATCCGGCTGCACCAGAACAAGCCCTACGGGAACCAATATCATGCCCGCCGCCGGAAGGAGCAAAAAAATCCTGCGCGCATCCGACCCGTCGACCCTGTGAAAGTAACGCGCCAGCGCCATAACGACGGCCAGCTTCATCAATTCGGACGGCTGCAGCTGCATAAAGCCGAGATTTATCCATCGCTGCGCGCCCATGCCGATATGACCCTTGACTTCTACAATCAGGAGCAGCAGCAGCCCGCATGCGTAGAGGACATAGGCGAGCTTGTGCCACAATTTGATGTCGGTCACGGCTATAGCCATCATAATCATCATACCGAATACGAATCGAACCATCTGGCGCGAAGCCCACGGTTCAAGGTTGCCGCCTGCCGCCGAATACAACGCCGTAAAACCGACCGCTGCAATAACAGCAATAATCCCGACAAGCCCCCAGTTTATATGGAGGAATCTCTGCCGCAAACTCATGTCATTGTGAATTTCAATCGAACGCGCCATGCCGTTTCCATGTGCTCAAAAAGTCAGGATGTCGGAAGCATTATAGATGCACAGGACAAGAAACGTCTACATGCGGCGCTTGGGGATGTTGTTGAACAGGCGGCGCGGCAACTCGATAGCCTTTGCAGGATCCCTGCGTATGTCATATCGGTAAACTTTCTTGACCTGCGGCTGACCGTCGCGCGGAACAAGACCGGGCAACAGCACCCCCTGCCCTCCCGGCAATGCCGCGCCGAACCCCGGAAACTGTCCGGTATTCAGGATAGCGCCCGGCGGCATGCCCGCATTACTCATGGCAGTAAAAGCAGTCGCCTGTTGCGTCTGTTGCTGGGCTGACGCCTGCTGATCCTGCGCCCAGCTTCCTCCCGGCCCGGCAGATAAAACGATAACGACCCCCCCTGCAATCAAAGCTTTCCTGAATGACGTCATCATACAAACCCCGCATTGACAGATTAAAGCGCCTCTAGATGCCATTGTAGCACAGAGCCTTTCCCGTTACACATTCCATGTCATATGCTGGGCACGGGAAACCTTGCGCCTCAACAGGCATATAGGCTAGGTTGAACGCGGAAAGTCCCCGTAGCTCAGCAGGATAGAGCGGCGGTTTCCTAAACCGCAGGTCGGAGGTTCGAATCCTCTCGGGGACGCCATAATGAAAACCGGATGATATAGCGGCGGGCATTATTATGAAAGCAAAAGAGCATATTCGGGAAGAATCTGAGACGGAAGACGAGGCCGCGCGCGCAACCGGCGCCTTCATGCTGCATGTTTTGACGGCCTCCGGCGCCGTTCTTGCGTTTCTTGCCCTGTGGGAAGCCGTACAGGGCGCATGGGGCGGCATGTTCATGTGGCTGGGCATCGCCCTGTTCGTCGATGCGATAGACGGCCCCATAGCGCGGCGCATAAAAATCGCGGAAATACTGCCGCGCTGGTCGGGCGAGATCCTGGACCTGGTCGTCGATTTTGTCACTTATGTTTTCGTTCCGGCCTACGCCATTTCCGCAAGCGGATTCCTGCCGCACGGGATGGAACTGATTGCCGGCGGCGGCATCGTCTTCACCAGCGCGATCTATTTCGCCGACAAGGAAATGAAACTGCGCGACAATTATTTCAAGGGATTCCCGGCAATCTGGAATGCGGCCGCTTTCTACCTTTTCCTGACGGCGCCGCCGCCGTGGATCGCGATGACGGCCGTTGCGGGTCTGGTCGTCCTGACGTTCCTGCCCGTGCCGTTCATACATCCCCTGCGCGTCAAGCGCATGCGAACATTCAACCTGTGCCTTCTCGTCGTCTGGTCGGTTCTCGCAGCCATCGCGATGACGTACAACATGGCCGCGGGAACGTGGGTGACGGCGCCACTGTGCATCATCGGCCTTTATATACTGGGAGGCGGCCTGCTGCGCAAACCGCCCCCGCAAAGATAGCATTTACAGCAGAATTTTTTTGACTTTGGAAGATTCTTCTTCCGATTTTCAGGATACCTGATTACGGGCATCCTTTTTTGTGTCAACTGTATTTCTCAATCGCCACGGCGACGATTTTCTTGAGTTCTTCGGCTTTCGGGCCGCCCTGGTCCTTGATGTTTTCGTGGTAAACGACCCACATCACGTCAATGTGCGCCTGTACGATGATGTGGTGTTCCTCCTTTTTGACAGCGACGCGATTCGCAAACTCGCGCAGAGACTGTCCGAAATGCTGCATCAGTTCATAGCCGAATGTCTCGGCGAGATCTTTTATATGGTTGGCCTCGTGATAAACTTTTTCTATTGCGGCCTTTGCCTGCTTATCCTCCGTGGCGACCTTTGCCTTGTCCCATGCTTTTTCAAGCGCCAGGAGCTCTTTCTCCACTTCGTTAAGATAAAGGGACTCGCGTTTCTGAATCACAGTCTGGGCGCGCTTGATGGCGGCAGGATCTATGAATCCCGGGCCATCATGCAGTGATAATGCCCCGGCCTTCAGTTTCAGGCGGTTCACCCGGTGGTACACTTCCACCATGTTGTCTTTCTTTTCCTGTTCAGAGTTGCTCATGGTGCTCCTTGATGGCTTCGGTCTGCATTTTCCGCCTGTCCTCGCCTTCGAACGCCTGTTCCTTCCGCCGGCGGTCCGGGCCGAAGAAATCAGGCGACTTTATAAATGAACGAGGATTGTCGACAACGTACAAAATCCGCTTTGCCAGTTTTTCCGCCGATAGCGGCTTCACCAGCGCCTCGTTCGCGCCCGTATCGCGGGCCACGCGCACAACGTCTTCGCTGGCGTAGGCGCTGCACAGGATGACCGGTAAAAATTTGACTGTATTTTTACGGTGTTCGCGTATCCACTTGATAAGATCCGGCCCGTCGCTTTCGGGCATAAGCCAGTCGACGACGACGATATCCACCGCATTGCGCGAATCCGCAGATTCGGAATTGAACAGCATCAGCATTTCCTTCGCTTCGGCCCCGCTGACAGCGTGCAAAACGTGACCGACTCCGAATTCCTTCAGCATCATAGACATAAGATCTGACATAAACGGGTAGTCCTCGGCGATCAGTATCCGGAAACTGCTGAGCGCATAGGCCTGCTTCTGCCGCTGCGATTGCGGCATATTCGGCTTTGGCTGCTGCGACTTTTTGGCCTCCGACAAATCTGTATTCCTTTTCCTGAACTCTTGCCCGTTCCAGCCCGACAATCTAGAATGAAGCCCCTGACGGGAAAAATCAACCAAACATTAATGGGTTAAGTAAACGAGTCATGAAAATTCTTGTTCCTATCAAGCGGGTTGTGGATGCCTACGTCACGGTGCGGGTCAAAGCCGACGGCACGGGCGTGGAAACGGCTAACGTCAAGATGTCGATGAATCCTTTCTGTGAAATAGCCGTCGAGGAAGCCATCAAGATAAAGGAATCGGGCAAGGCGCAGGAAGTTGTGGCGGTTACCGCCGGCCCGGCGGCATGCCAGGAAACGCTGCGCACGGCCCTTGCCATGGGCGCGGACCGCGCCATCCATATACAGACGGATGATGAATTGCAGCCTCTGGCCGTGGCGAAGCTTTTAAAAGCCGTTTGCGACAGGGAAAAACCGCAACTGGTCATCATGGGAAAACAGGCTATCGACAACGACCATAACCAGACCGGCCAGATGCTGGCCGGCCTTCTGGGCTGGGCGCAGGCAACCTTTGCCTCCAAAATCGAACCCGGGGATGGAAAAGCAAAAATCATCCGCGAAATCGACGGCGGTCTGGAAACGCTGGAAGTCGGCCTGCCCGCGGTTATCACAGCGGATTTACGCCTCAATACGCCGCGCTTTGCCACGCTGCCGAACATCATGAAGGCGAAGAAGAAGCCTCTGGACATCCTGTCCGCGGCGGATATGGGCGTGGACATCAAGCCCCGCTACAAAACGGTCAGGATCAGCGAGCCGCCGAAGCGCAAGGCCGGCATAAAGGTCGAAAACGCCCGGCAACTGATCGACAAGCTGAAAACCGAAGCCAAAGTCATATAATTAAGGAGCCCCGTAATGTCAGTCCTGATCATCGCCGAACATGATAATAAATCCCTGAATGCCGCGACGCTCCCCGTGGTATCCGCCGCGCTGAAGCTGGATAGGGACGCTCATGTCCTTGTCGCGGGATCGGGGGCTTCCGGCGCGGCGCAGGCTGCAGCCAAGGTTTCGGGCGTTGCTAAAGTCCTGCATGCCGATGACGCCGCTTACGCGCACTCGCTGGCGGAAAACATAGCGGCCCTGATTGTCACGCTGGCTGGGAAATACAGCCACATCCTCGCGCCGGCGTCTTTTTTCGGCAAGAACGTCATGCCGCGCGCAGCCGCCCTTCTGGATGTACAACAGATTTCGGATATCACGGGCATCGAAAGTGCAGACACGTTCGT
This sequence comes from Pseudomonadota bacterium, assembly GCA_016198545.1. GTDB lineage: Bacteria > Pseudomonadota > Alphaproteobacteria > Micavibrionales > Micavibrionaceae > JACQIJ01. The sequence continues at coordinate 609 of JACQIJ010000158.1, read as the reverse complement.
GCGGCCGATTTACGCAGGAAACGTCTTTGCCACCGTGCAATCGACGGACAGCCCCAAGATTCTGACCGTCCGCCCGACGGCTTTCAACGCCGCGCCCGCCGACGGGGGGTCCGCAGCCGTTGAATCCATAGGCAGCGCAGGCGATGCCGGACTTGCAAAATTCGTCGGGCAGGAACTGACCAAAAGCGAACGGCCCGATCTGGCGACGGCGAAAATCATCATTTCCGGAGGGCGCGGCCTGGGCAGCGGCGAAAATTTCAAAAAATACCTCGAACCCATTGCCGATAAACTGAATGCTGCCATCGGCGCATCGCGCGCGGCAGTGGATGCCGGATACGTGCCCAACGATCTACAAGTGGGACAGACGGGAAAAGTCGTCGCGCCGAGCCTTTACATCGCCGTCGGCATTTCCGGCGCGATACAGCACCTTGCGGGGATGAAGGATTCCAAGGTTATCGTCGCCATCAACAAGGACCCGGAAGCGCCTATATTCCAGTTGGCCGATTACGGCCTTGTCGGCGACCTGTTCCAGGTTTTGCCGGAACTGGAAAAAGCGATCTGATTATAGATTATATATGGATGGGCCGTTTATCGACGGCCAGCGCGGCT
>JACQIJ010000157.1 GCA_016198545.1 Pseudomonadota bacterium | reverse complement strand
CTGTACTGGCAATTTTGTTTTAGACTGTTCACTGCCCACCAGATGAAAAGAGTGGGGTAGGGAGATAAGAAAACGTGAAAAAAGAACAGCTTGCAGATAGTTTTAGGAATTCCTCAAAAGGGGCTGAAGAACGCAAGGGCCTTAAAGGCTTCGCTGCGCTTCTGGCCGGCGCCACGCTTCTTTTTACTTTTGCCACGGATGTGCAGAAAGCGGCGGCGCACGGTACGTCCGCACCTCCCACGCTTGAGGAGCAGACGGCGCTCGACAGGTACAAGGATTTTGAATCCCTGCTTAAAAAAGAAGCGGACTCCGAGAGTATCGGCTTGCAGGTCATCGCCCGCGAAGGCCTTCTGGGCTATCTGGCGCCCAATTCCCTGCAGGGTTTGATTGATAATCCGCAAAATCTTGGTTTGTTGGACGCGGATGGGGTTACGGTTCTCGAAAAGCACATTGACAGCCGCAGGGCGGCTTATGGCAGCGCCGATCTGAAAAGAGCCATTTATGAATACACCGACTCGCTTTCAGCCGAAGAGCAGCTGAAATATTTCCGCCTTGCTATAGAGAACGACGTATACAAGGTTTTTCATGAAATTCCGGAACGGCGGATTTTCCCGCTCGTCAGCATCGACAAGTTGGAAGGGCACCATTTGCTGGCTACGCAGATAAGGTCTGTCTCAGAGGACAAACGGATTCTTGCAAACCCCGTTGTCGATGCGGTGCAGAAATTCCATTACGATGCCGAGTTTCAGAAAAAGCTGGAAATTCTGACGCCGGAAGAGAAAAAGGAGCTCGCCAAGCTGAAGAACGGCGTCGGAGACACGATAGGGCATATGATCATCAAGTCGTATCCCGCCGAATACCTTGATTTCTGGCGTAATCATATTGATTGGGAGGTGGAAAACAATCTCAAGCAGACGCCTCTGCAGCTTGTCAGCGAACAGAAAGGTAAATTCACGGCATTGTTCGGCAAGGAAAAACCTGACGTCATCATCGGTTTGCTGAGCGCGGAAAAAAATCAAAGCGCGGTTGCTGCGCTGTTTCATACCCATGAAATTCTGGGGCTGGGCAGGGAGGTTGTGCGGGCTATCGTAACGCCGGAAAATCTGGCTCGTTCCGCGCCCACTCTTGAGCCGCATTGTCTGGCGCAGTTTTTTACGCCTGAAGTTATGGCTGGATGGCATGTTGAAGACGTCAAAACGCTGTGGGGACAGATAAACCCCTCTTACAAGCACCAGCGGGAGGTGCAGGACGCCTTTGTCAGCGTTCTGGCAGCCTTGCGCCCGACTGCCGGGCAGCCGGGGATGTCGGCCCGGCCGCATCTGGCTTTGAAGTGAGATGCGGCTAGGGGGGACCGGGGTGCCGTTTTTGACAAGGGCGCTGCCGAGTCGACGATTGCCGCTTTGTTACAGATTTTTATTGACGGGAAAGCTTAAGGAACTGTAGAGTTTCATAAGTTTACGTAAAAAGGGCTTTTAAAAAGGTCAGGGGGGGGCGTATGCCTGAAATATCTCGTTTGAATGCAAGGCCCTATGCAAGAGCTTCGTGGCTGGCTTCGGCCGGATTAGCGACGGTGGCGTTGCTCGCGCCCGTTTTTTCGTCCGCCGCGGCTCCTCTCCCGGATCCCGCCAACGTCAATTCTCCCGATATGCGCGTTGTCCAGGTCGCTGGTTCCAAAGAAAAGCCGCCTGACAACACGAACGAACCGATGCCGCAGACCCGCCCTGGCGTAAGCTTGTCGCTTGCGGCCCGGGTGGAAATGGGGACTCTTGATATGATGGATATCAGCCAGAGTCTCGCCACTCCTATGGACGAATGGCTGGGCCTTCTTCCCGCCATCATAGAGAGCGGGCAGTATGCCCATATTCCTTTTCAGATAAAGCTGCAGATACCGCTTCAATACTATGATTTTGATTCGCCCGGAGGAGGCGGCAAGATCATCAAGCGGCTGATCGATACCCAGCAGTTGGGTTTTGCGACGGAAGAGGTCCAGAAAAGCGTAATGCCGGAGATGCTGATTGAACCGTCGGGAAACGGTTACATGTCTCTTGTAAGCATTTTCAAGGATAGACTTTGGCTGAATCTTTCTGAAAAGACGCGCGCCGAACTGGAGGCGAACGGAGATATCTGGGTCGCAGAGGTCTCTCTCGAGCCGGACAGCGTCGATATGACAGGAACGGAGGTTGCGCAAGGCAGGTTTCCCATTTTGGGGATTGCGGCGGACTATAATGAAGCCAAGAATCTTTCCCCCAGCGTGTTCGACAATGCGGCGAAGCATCCCGATTGGGACAAGGTCAAGTGGGCATATATCCGCAGTGCGGCGCAGGCCCGGCAGTTGAAATTTGTTACGGATGTGATGTGGGCTACGTACAGCTTTGATGATGCAAACAAGAGGAACAACAGGAACGAAAACCTTTACGATCTGTCCGCGCAGGCCGGGCAGTGGCATCTTCTGCCGGACAGGTTGGTTGTCGAAGGCGGCATAAACGCTCTGCGGGCGGAACCGGCCCCTATTAGCACCGGTACGCCGGAGAGCATGATCAAGGCAAAGCAGGCACGGACATCGCCACTGTATCATGTGGTCATGTCGTCGGAAACGATGAAAGACATCTCTTCGACGAAACTGGATGTTTTGCGCCAGGCGACAAAATATGATCTGACGAAGGAATACGATACCGAAACGGGATACACGCCGCTTTTCTGGATTCTATATCATAACCGCGCTGATGCGATTGCGGATTCGGTATGGGAAGAATTTACACGAAACGATGTCATAAAAACACTAAAGGACGGGTTGCGCCTTGCGGACTGGATCGCAAATGCGGGTGAGGAAAAACGCATTATCCGCCATTTGGGGGATGAAGAGGTGAAGGCCCTGCCTGCAAAAGGTTCGCTCGTTCCTGTCCAGATCACATGGGAAGAGCTGAGCCAGATCAAGAAGAATCTGGCCGGCGGCAAGATAGATAAGGAAAAAATGTTTCTGAAGCGCGACAGTTTCGATCATACGCGCGCTTACAGGCTTTTCCGCAGTGGCATGCTGACGGCTGAAGAGGCAGGACAGATTCTAACGATTCTGAACCTCGAGGAACTGGCCGCGTCCAGCAAAAAAGACGGGGATTCCGCTTTAATGGCGGTGGCTCATGCCGGCTTTCTGCGCAAAGGCGTCGTGCCGGAAAAGCTGTGGAACGAGATACGCGCGAATCCGTCGATTCTAACGAAAAAATTCAAAAACAATGATTTCGTTCTTAATGCATGGACAAAAAATCCTCATTTTCCTGCGCTTGCGGACGTGCCTGCAGACATCGTGGGGGCGTTGGGTCGCGATGCCTGGTTCCAGGAAGATGGCATCGGGGCGCATCCGGCCTTTTGGTCGTATGTCGTGGGGTTTGAAGATTATCTTCCGTGGCATAAAAACTTTTTTACCGTTTATGATTTGTTTATCGAAGTGCCGTCGAGAGGAAATGCTTTACTGTACGCCATTCATAACGATGAAAAATATCAGAAGATGCGGCAGTTTAAAAAGAACCTGCCGGAGCAGGGGCCGATGGCGAAGATGCTGGCCCGCTTTCCTTTCCCGGAATGGCAGAAGGCGCGCGCCGACAGCAATGATACCGGTCTTCTGATTCTGGGTCGTACCGGCCTTACGGAGCATATGCCGCAGGGTTTCCGCGACCGGATTACCGCCGACGATCTTTCCCATGTCGGTTCGTATAACGACACGCTCGTTATGTGGTATTCGCTCAATTATTACAAGCCGGCCAGATCCAGCGCGCTCAGCCAGACCGAATTGGTCCGCAAGGAAGAAATCGCCAAGGTCGCGCCGGAAATCTGGGCGAAGAGCGTCAGGGTTCCCGCAGCGACAGACAAGGTTCCGGAGAGTATCAGAGAAATCCTCGAAAGGGGCGGGTTTCCGGTTCTGGAACTGACAAAGGCCGGGTTTTCCCCGCCGCAGGATTTCACGTGGACGCCGGAGATGTATGAAAAGCAGGATGCGACCGGTAACGGCGTTCTGAAGGAAATGGACCGTCACGGGGATATGATAAAAAACCCCGAGATACTGCACCACCTGGCAAAATTCGGCCTTCTGGACAAGAACAGGATACCGGCCTACATCATGGCGCACTACCAAAACGCCGACGACTGGACGTTTGTGCCGATGGGCGAGAAGATGGATGCGTTCGATTATGCCGTTGAGAACGGTCAGATCGCAGCCTCCAGCTGGGGGCCGGAAGGCAATGAATGGCTTGTCCGCCGGGGTTTGCCTGCGGAGAAGTGGATATCCCCGATGCCTTCCGGGAAAATACCGGTCATTAAGATGATTCGGGACGGGATTGGCGATCAAATTCCATTATCCATTCTGGAGAATAAAGATATATGGACCCCTGAAAATTTCAGGCGTGTTTTTTCTCATGACAACTGGAAAGGCCATGAGGGCCGCATGGTTGCATGGTGGACTCTTCTTGAACAATATCTGGATGATTCCCGGATGCGGGATTATAAGCCCTGGGTTGAAAATGAGATGAAGCAGCTGGGAATTTTCCCGGCGCCCCGGCGCCCGCAGGCGCAACCCGCCGCTCTCTCCATGCCGTAGGCGCATCATTGCTGTACCGGATATCCTGCTATGCGCCGCCGGGAATGGCGAACGTCGCCTGCGTCTGCTGACGCACGGTAAGGGAAGGCGGGGGGGCTTCAGGCATTTTCGGTTCATCGCTGATGCCTTGTGATGCTTTGCTGAAATCGAGCTTGCTTGTTTCCTTTGGATTTTCCGCAACCGGTTTATCTGTTGTTCCTGCGAACGAACCGGTCGAACGGTCATGCGCCGCCGCTGATGGCGCCGTGGCGCTGCGCGCTTGTTCTTTTGCGGCGAAGTCGTCGTATTTGCTTCCGAAGGTCTTTTTCAGTATTTCTTCCTGCTCGGCAGGGGTTTTCCCTTTAAGATTATCCTCTACCTTTTTCAATACGTCCTGGTATTTGACAACGCTTTCTTTTGTCTTTTCGTCTTTTTCCTGCGGATCGACGATCACCTTTTCATCCAACCGTTTCATTTCCAGTTCAACTCTCGCTTTTTGAAGTTCCAGGAATTTTTCCTGTGGCGAAAGGTCGGTGTCGAGAGCTATGGTATCGCATCTGCCTTCCGCCGCCGCTGCGGCTTCGTGCAGTTGGTGCATTTTATCGAATTCGGCAAGCGCATTTTGCGCGGTTTCCGCGTCCTTGCTTGTGGCGTCTTTGTCTATGCCGAATTGATCGCGGATATTGTTGATGGATTTTACAGCGCTTTCTTCAACGGGTTTCCCGTCGGCATAAACCATCTGTCCGTTTTTATCGGTATAGACGCCCTTGACCAGGCCTTCGCGCATCAGACCGTCCATTTCCGTCTCCGGGACGAATCCAAAGAATTTCCCATCTGCGCCGATCTTGATGTAGCTTGTCTTGCCGTCCTCTGTCGGATATGCGTAATACTGGCTGCCATCCTGGCCGATCTGGATCGTACGATAGGTAGCATCGTAGTATCCGTCCCAGCCTTCATTGAAGGCGGCCTCATATTCCTGCGATGCCTCTATGTTCAAGGCAGCAGCATGATCGGGGGATTCAAAATTGAATTCGTTGGCGTAAACGATATCATCATCGGTCAGCTCCGCAAAAGTTGCAGCAATGTGGGTTACGGTCTCATCGGCGTTTTCTTTATCTTCTTTCCGCTCTTCTTCTTCAGATCGTCTCTTGATCTCTCTTTTGCGCAGTTCCTCTTCCTGCTGTTTGTAGCGTCTGAACCGTTGTTCTTCGGCGCGCGTTTCTTCTGGCGAAAGGAAGATGCCCGGTTTGCGCTCGCGCCCGATCGCTTCCGGTCTTTGCCGGAGAGGCTCTGTTTGCGTGAAGCTGTCGACTGTCGCCATTATCTATGCTTCCTTTTATTGCATCACCATTATTTACGAAAAACATTAACTTTTCGTTAATAAAATCCTAATGCGGTCGCAGGTGGTTGTTCCCAAAACGCCGCCAAAATGTTAAATAATAGAGGGCTGGAGCGCATCTCACTGTAAAAACGGGGTTTTTCAATGAATATCCATGAATATCAGGCCAAGGAACTGCTGAAAAAATATAATGTTGCAGTACCGCAAGGAATCCCGGCGCTCAGCGTGGAAGAGGCTGGAAAGGCCGCGGAAAGGCTGGGCGGGCCTGTATGGGTCGTGAAGGCGCAGATACATGCCGGCGGGCGCGGTAAGGGCGGCGGGGTGAAAGTGGTGAAGTTGGTTGCCGATGTGAAAAAGGAAGCCCAGCGCATGATCGGCATGCGGCTGGTGACGCACCAGACCGGTCCCGAAGGGCAGAAAGTGCGCCGCCTGTATATCGAACAGGGCGTCGATATCGCGAAGGAGCTATACTTAAGCGTTTTGCTGGATCGTGCAACCGGTCGCGTTACGTTCATGGCTTCCACCGAGGGCGGCATGGATATCGAGGAAGTTGCGCACAAAACGCCCGAAAAAATCATCCGCGTGTCTGTCGATCCGGCAACGGGGATGCAACCGTTTCATGCGCGCAAGCTGGCGTTCGGCCTGGGACTGACGGGGGAGGCCATCAAATCCGCCGCTAAATTCATGACATCGATGTACAAGGCGTTCACGGACCTTGATGCTTCCCTTGTGGAAATAAATCCGCTGGTTCTGACGAAGGGGAATGAGATCATCGCGCTTGATGCGAAGATGAATTTTGACGACAATGCGCTGTTCCGTCACCCCGATGTGGCGGCTTTGCGCGATGAGGATGAAGAGGATGAAAAAGAGCGCATAGCCAAGGATCATGAGCTTTCATACGTTGCTCTCGACGGCGATATCGGCTGCATGGTCAACGGCGCGGGCCTTGCGATGGCGACGATGGATATCATTAAGCTTTACGGCGGCCGGCCTGCGAACTTTCTCGATGTCGGCGGCGGCGCGACGACAGAACGCGTAATGGCGGCCTTTAAAATCATCCTGTCGGATAAAAATGTCAAAGGCGTCCTCGTGAACATATTCGGCGGCATTATGAAGTGCGACATCATTGCCGAAGGCATTATTGCCGCGGCCAAGGAAGTAAAGCTGTCCGTGCCGCTGGTCGTGCGGCTCGAGGGCACGAACGTGGATAAAGGCAAAAGGATTCTGGCCGGGTCGGGCCTTCCCATCATTGCGGCGGACAATCTGGGCGATGCGGCGCAGAAAGTCGTCAATGCCACGAAAAAGGCGCAGGCCGCATAGGCGCCGCGCCTTTTTCGGTCATATTCGTTTCCTCAGGGTTTTGGGACGGTGCATACGCCCAGAAGTCTGCGCTCCGGTTCCTTGCAGAAATCTTTTGGCAGCTCACGCGGCGCTGCCGGTGGAAGAGGTTTCGACGGGATGATGTTGTCTATCATTCCCATTTCTTTTGCCTCTTTTGTACTTTTCATGTTGATGTCCTGCGTCATGATAATCCGCAACGTTTCACGTGAAAGGCCGGTATGGTGATGCAGGACATTTATGAGTTTTTCATTGGCGCGATCCGCATCTTCACCCCATGTTTTCAGATCGCTCATTCGGCCATTCAGCTTGGCGGACAGTTCGTGTATCATGATTTCACAGTGGCCGTATGCCATGCGCTTTCCGGGCGTTCCGCTGGAGAGTAGAACGGCAGACATGGACATCGCTGACCCTTCGCAGACAGTGCGGATGTCGTTGCTGATGGATTGCATGACATCGTAAATGGCGAGGCCATCTGGGACCGATCCTCCACCGGAATTGATGCGCAGCTCTATCTCCCGCATTGGGTCTTTCCTGTTTAGTTCCCGGAGTTTGTTGATGACGGTCTCAGCGCTTGACTGCGTGACAGGTCCAGACAGGCGGACTGTCCATTCTTGATCATAATTAACAAGCGATGATTTTCCATTCTGGTTGGCGGCGGCTGCGCCTGGAACGGCGTCGGCAGAAACGCTGCCCGTTAGCAGAACGGACAAGCCCATGATAGCCGCCCCCGTGAAAGAGGCAACGAGGCCAAGCTTGCTCTTTTTTAATTTTTTTTCAGAATCATAAACAACGCTGGCTTCCCCAGCGTCACGCGGATCGTTTTTCATTTTAGCTCCCTGTTCAGTAGTTTTTTTTATTATACGTCCAAGCCGACATCTTATTGACGCCGACAACGCATTGTCCCTTGCGCGAAGCGGGCCGTCAACGGAGATTATATTTCTGATATTGTCGTGGAGGGATATAATTCAGCCGTGATTATGCTGCTGCAGACTTGCGGGGAGAATGTGATTGCCCATTAAGTGGCGGTAATGCTCCATAAGCTGCCCAACCGTCCTCGGACTGCCCATGTTTTTTCCATCAAAATAAAACGTTCCGGCATTTTTGGCGATTGTATTGAAGCTGGCCATTGCGTGCTTGTAGGCTTTATCTTTTCTCGTCAATGGGTCGGCATTGCTGACAAGCTCTTCCAGCCCGCCCCGTTGTCCTAACTGGTAGAGTGCTTTTACGTCGGCATAGGTGATAGGGCGTTGTAGATGTTTTTTGATTTCGGCAATGCGGGCAATCGTTGTTTTGTCTTTTTTCCCGGATGCCTCCAGCCTATCAATTCTTTCTTGCAGAAGGACGGGAAGATTTTCTTGCGCATACGTGATCAAATAGCGCAGATATTCTATCTGCATCGTGATGGAAACGGACGGGTTATAAGCGGCATCCAGAACTCTTTGTTCGTCACGGCCGGGCTTGACGCGGTATTCCAGCTTACCCTTTCTCCTGACGGCCTCTATATTTTCTTTTGCGATTTGAGAGTACGGATGAGACAGTCGATCCGCGCACTTGTACATATATTCGAGCTGCGTTGAGGGAACAAACTGCGCGATGCCGCGCGCATCGCTTTCGCTTTTTGCTTCCGGGCGCAGACTGCTCTCGGAGACATTCAGGTTGTAAAGCAGGTTAAAGGGAATTCTGTTCCTATGCGTTTGCCTGCGCATTTCGGCAATAATCTGGTCTTTTGTCCAGGCCGGTTTTTCTTCTGATTCAGACGGCTGTGAAGACAATCTGAAATCGAATTTCGGTTCATGATTGTTTTCTGTTTTTTCCATTTTGGTAACGGGACCGGCCCCGGTTTCTTTGCCCCGGTTTTCTTCTGCGGCGGCGGAAGGCAATTTTTGCACCGGTGAAACGGCTGTTTCCAGCGGCTGCTGGCTTTCTTTACCGGGCATGATGAGATTCGCCGCCGGGTCAGGAGCGGTTCGAGGCAGTTCGGGGTCCGTAGCCTTGATCATCCCCGTCAGGGAAAGGGCGGCAAGGCCTGCGG
>JACQIJ010000129.1 GCA_016198545.1 Pseudomonadota bacterium | reverse complement strand
GTCTTTAAGGAATCATACTGACAAACAAAAAATTATTAGTCTCTGTGCGTATCGTCCATTTGATGTTGCCTATTGTATATATAACTCTGCCATCAATGATAGGCCAAGACGTGAATTGTTGGATCATGTAGCATGGAAAGATAATTTATGCTTAGGCGTAGGAAAGCAAGGCTTAGCAGTACCTGAAAGGCCTTGGGAACTGGTGTATGTTTCGAGATCGCCTATGGACGCAAACATATACCGCAGAGGAGGCGTAAATGTTTTTCCCTTACATCTGTATCATAACAACCTTGGCAAAAGCGATGCCAAGATTACAAACTTTGATCCTAAAATATACGCACAAATCAAAAAGTCTGTACCTGACGTTACACCCGAAACCCTGTTCGATTACATCTATGCCGTACTGTACAGTCCATCTTATCGCAAACGTTACGCTGAATTTCTAAAATCGGATTTCCCGCGCATCCCATATCCATCTGATCCGCAAACCTTCCACGCGCTGGCCGAAAAGGGCGCGGCATTGCGCGGCCTGCATTTGATGGAAAGCGCGGTTCTGGACAAGCCCATTACCACCTATCCGGTCGATGGCAACCATGAGGTGATCAAACCACGTTATGAAGGTGGCAAGGTCTGGATCAATGTCACCCAGCATTTCGGCAACGTGCCGGAAATCGCATGGAATTTTTATATCGGCGGCTACCAGCCCGCGCAGAAATGGCTGAAAGACCGCAAGGGGCGCAAACTGACCATTGACGACATCCGCCACTGGCAACGCATCATCGTCGCCCTGACCGAAACCGGCAGGATCATGCAGGAAATCGACAGTATCGACTTTTTACCCAAATCTGCCGGAAAGCAGAAAATTAATTACGAAAAATAAAAAAACCTGGCAAATGGCGTCATCTGCCGGACGGGCGCAGGTCAATCCGGTCTTGCGAACCCCTGCCTGAAAATCGTATAAGGGGGGCGATGAGTGGACAGGCCGCAGTTAAAGAAGAGATGAGTTTTCAACCGAAGCCGAGCTATTCCTACGAGGATCTGATTGCCTGCGGACACGGCGGGCTGTTCGGGCCGGGCAACGCGCGCCTTCCGTTGCCGCCGATGCTGATGTTCGACCGCATTCCGGAAGTGTCTCTGGAGGGCGGCGCGCATGGCCGGGGCGTCATCAGGGCTGAATTCGATATAAAACCCGATCTGTGGTTTTTCGGCTGCCATTTCGAAAGCGATCCGGTCATGCCGGGCTGTCTTGGGCTGGATGCCTTGTGGCAGTTGCTGGGGTTTTATCTGGGCTGGACCGGCGCGCCGGGGTCGGGCCGGGCGCTGGGGCTGGGCGAACTGAAGTTGACCGGGCAGGTGCTGCCCGAGGTGAAGCTGGTGGAATACGTTGTCGATATAAAGCGCGTCATCAACCGCAAGCTGGTTCTGGGCATCGGCGACGGCAGGATGTTTGCCGACGGCAAGTTGATTTACGAAGCATCCGACCTGAAAGTCGGCCTGTTCGATAACCCGAGAGCGTTGTAATCATGATCAACACACAACATCTGCGCCGTGTCGTTATTACGGGCATCGGTATTGTTTCCTGCATCGGCAACAACGCCGATGAAGTGACCGAGTCCCTGAAGGCTGGAAAATCCGGCATTACATTCTCGCAGGAATACGCCGACATGGGCTTCCGCAGCCATATCTACGGCAAGCCGAATATCAATCTGCAGGAATCCGTTGACAAGCGCATGCTGCGTTTCATGGGCGACGGCGCGGCGTACAACCACATCGCTATGGTTCAGGCCGTGGCCGACAGCGGCCTGGGGGAAAAAGAAGTCAGCAATGACAGAACCGGCATCGTCATGGGTTCCGGCGGGCCGTCCACGCATGCGCTGGTGATCGCGGCCGATACGGCGCGGGAGAAGGGGCCGAAGCGCGTAGGGCCGTTTGCAGTCCCCAAATGCATGAGCAGTACGCTGTCCGCCAACGTCGCCACGAACTTCAAGATCAAGGGCGTTAATTATTCGATTTCTTCCGCCTGCTCGACCTCTGCGCATTGCATCGGCAATGCGGCGGAATTGATCCAGTGGGGCAAGCAGGACATCGTTTTCGCCGGCGGCGGGGAGGAACTGGACTGGGCGTTGTCCGTCCTGTTCGACGCGATGGGCGCGATGTCCTCGAAATACAATGCCGTGCCGGAAAAGGCTTCCCGCGCTTATGATGCGAACCGCGACGGTTTTGTGATCGCGGGCGGCGGCGGGGTTGTGGTACTGGAGGAGCTGGAGCACGCAAAGGCGCGCGGCGCGAAAATTTATGCTGAAATCACCGGCTATGGCGCGACCTCCGACGGCGCGGACATGGTTGCGCCGAGCGGGGAGGGCGCTGTGCGCTGCATGCGCAATGCGATGAAAACGATCAAAACGTCCGTGACCTATATCAATACGCACGGGACCAGCACACCCGCCGGCGATATAACGGAGTTGAACGCGATCCGCGAAGTGTTCGACAGGGCCGAGCAGGACATGCCGCATATCAGCGCGACCAAGTCGATGACCGGCCATTCTCTGGGCGCGACGGGCGTGCAGGAGGCGATTTATTCCCTGCTGATGATGAAGCATGATTTTGTTGCGCCGAGCATCAATATCGAAACGCTGGATGAAGGCGCGGGCAATATGCCGATTGCGCGCCGGCGGATCGACGGCGTGAAGCACCAGACGGTCTTGTCGAATTCGTTCGGATTCGGCGGCACGAACGCGACGCTGGCGCTTTCCCGTTACGAAGGATAGCCAGAATGACAGCCTCAAATCTCATGCAAAACAAGCGCGGCCTGATCATGGGCGTGGCGAACGACCTTTCGATCGCATGGGGGATCGCCAGCGCATTGCGCGCACATGGGGCGGAGCTGGCCTTTACCTATCAGGGAGAGCAGATTTTAAAGCGCCTGAAGCCGCTGGCGGCAGAAGCGGGGAGCAATATTCTGCTGCCCTGCGATGTAGCGAATGAAAATGAAATCGATGAGGCGTTTTCATCGTTGAAAAACACATGGGATTCGCTTGATTTTGTTGTTCACTCGATCGCCTATTCCAACAAAGATGAGTTGAAGGGGAGGTATGTTGATACCTCGCTCGACAATTTCACGAAGACGATGCAGGTTTCCTGCTATTCCTTTACTTCCGTCATGCGGCGCGCAGCGGAGATGATGAAAAACGGCGGTTCCGCTGTAACGCTCACTTATTACGGCGCGGAAAAAGTAATGCCGAATTATAACGTCATGGGCGTGGCGAAGGCCGCGCTGGAGGCCTCGGTACGCTATCTTGCCGCCGATCTGGGCGCGCAGAATATACGCGTCAACGGCATTTCCGCAGGTCCCATGCGCACGCTGGCCGGATCCGCCATCGGCAGCGCGCGCCAGACTTTCAAGTACAATGCGCTGGCATCGCCGCTAAAGCGTTCGGTGGAGCTGGAGGAATTGGGCGGTACGGGCCTTTACCTTCTGTCCGCTCTGTCTTCTGCCGTGACCGGCGAGGTGCATTATGTTGATTGCGGATTCAATATTATCGGCATGCCGCAGGTGGAAAGCCTCAAGGATTTTGCATCCAACGGCGCATAAAAGAGGATTGTTTCAACATAGATTCACGCAAAGTAGGCGCGATTTTGGATGTCGGCGTGGCTGGAGCTTTTAAGCCCGGAAATTATGGGGTTTCGCGATCTGAAGCCTAATTATGACAGAGGGATGGATCAAATCATGTGGAAAATTCTGGGAACGGATGTGGATATTCAGGATTCTTTAATACAATAGGCCTTTGACAAGGTTGGGTTAATATACGAAACTGAATCAATGGTGTTTTAC
>JACQIJ010000126.1 GCA_016198545.1 Pseudomonadota bacterium | reverse complement strand
TTATAAAGCTCCTGCGTCAGGTGGCTTTCCCAAATCGAGTCACGACCGAACTTTTCGCCCATGAACATCTGCAGCAGCAATTCGCGGATAGGTTCCAGCGTCGCATAAGGTATCAGGATCTCAACGCGGCCGCCGCGGTCGCCCATATCCACGCGCAGGCGGGCCAGAACGCAAGCATTCCCGGATTGCGTGATCGTGGCAAAACGCGGATTCGTTTCCATCCGGTCCAGAGAAAAGCTGACCGGCGACAGGGGATCGAAAGCCGTTGAAAGATCGCTGAGCGTGACGCCGACCATGCGCTCGACAAGCTTCGTTTCGATGGTCGTATAGGGCCTCCCCTCCACGCGGATGGCAGGCGTCCCCTTGCGCCCGCCGAGCAGCACATCAACGATGGAGTATATGAGCGCGGAGTCCGTCACCAGAAGACCGTTATTGTCCCATTCCTCAGCCTTGAAAACGGACAGCATGGCCGGCAGCGGGATAGAATTCATGTAGTCGCCGAAGCGCACCGTTGAAACCTGATCGAGACTGACTTCCACATTATCCGTCGTAAGATTTCTCAAGGAAGTGGACATCAAACGCACCAGACGATCAAACACGATGTCGAGCATCGGCAGACGCTCGTAATTGACCATCGCGGAATTTATGAGAGCCATAACGCCCGAGGTTTCCTCGCCGCCCATGGAATCCTCATCAAATCCCAGCAGACTGTCGATTTCATCCTGGTTCAAAATCCGGGCCGCCGCCTCGCCCTCACCCGCGCCGGCATCGAATTCCGGAACGGCGTCCGCCGGCGCAGCGGACGTAGCGGATTCTTTCGCGCCATCTTCGCTACCGGCCATATTCTCCCATTCGGCCATCATGGCCTTTTCTTCTTCGCTCATTCCTTCGAGCTCTTTGGGATTCGTATCGCTCATGCCGTTCCTACATTTTCCCTACTGAATCAGTATTTCCTGAAACAGAACGTCTTTTACTTCAACCGGGTAAGCCGCAGCGTTCACGCGCGACAGCAACTCTACCTGCAATCTGTATATGCCAGCCGATCCGCGTAAATCCTTGACCCGCAATTCGCGGAGATATGTCTGGAACTGATCAACCACGCGCGGCATTACCGCTTCCACCGCTTTCAGGTCTGCATCATTTGCCAGTTCCAGCTGGACGCTTAGACGCAGATAGCGAGGCTGACCATCCTGGCTGCTCAAATTAACGATCATGTTCGGTATCTGAAGAAAGTATGCGCCGCCGGCGTCCGCCGCTTTCGAATGCCCATCACCGCCGCTACCGCCGCCGCCGTGCCCGTCATCGGCGGCGTGCTCTCCCGCTTCGCCGCCTTTACCCAAAAACTTGTCAAGAATACCTGAAAAATAAAGACCCCCGCCTATGCCTGCGAGCAACAGCAAAGGCAGAACAATGAAAAGAACGATCTTCTTCGCATCAAGACCTTTCTTGCCGCCTTCCGCGCCTTCTTCCGCGCCTTCCTCGCCGGACTCTTCTTCAGCTTCTTTATCCTCGGCGTCCTCTTTTTCTTTTTCCTTAGCGGCCATTCAAAAATCTCCGAACTATCCTTTTACAAGCGTACCACAAGCACGAGGGCAAGCCGTTAACATTAAAGATAATAATAGCAAAATACGGGCCAGTATCGAAGCAGCCCTGCCTTATCCACCGTTTCATAAACAGGCAAAAATTACCTGAAAGCATTTTTGCGTCCGGCAAAAATAGCGGTCTGATCTTTCCTGCCTCATGAATAAGACCAATAAGATATTGATTATAAATTGATTTTTTGTTTGGCACGCCTGCTGCATCGTATTGCCACGGGAACACGTCTTTAACAGCGTGGATTACGAAAAGATGGAAAACAGTATTTACACAGGCTTGTCTCATCAGGTTGCCCTGAAAGCGCAAATGGACCTGATTGCAAACAATATCGCCAATGTGAATACCCCGGGATACCGGGCACAAAACATGGTGTTTACGGAATTTCTTGCCGACCTCGAACGGGAGGATTCGACCAGGGATCCCCTGTCGATGGTACTGGATTACGGACAATACCAATCTACTGCGCCGGGTTCCCAGCATCATACGGGCAACCCGCTGGACGTCGCCCTGTCAGGACCGGGATGGATGGCCGTCCAGAGCGGGGGCGAGGAAATGTACACGCGCGCGGGAAATTTCCAGGTGAGCGTCAACGGAGAACTGATCACAGGCGCGGGCGATTTCGTGGCCGGAGAAGGCGGCGGCCCCATCACCATTCCAGCCGGGGCAAAGGAAATAAAAATCGCAAAGGATGGATCCATCTCTACCGATCAGGGACAGGTGGGACGCATCAAGGTCATCGAATTCGCAAATGATCAGGAACTCGAAGCGATGGGCAACGGGCTTTACAAGGCAAAAACACCGGGAGTCGAGGCTACGAAAACTCAGGTCATGCAGGGCATGCTGGAAGGATCCAACGTCCAATCGGTTCTTGAAATGACTCGCATGATCGACGTGCTGCGCTCCTACCAGAACGCGCAAAGAATACTGCAGAGCGAACATGACAGGCAGCGCAACATGATTCAACAGCTTACGCAGGTCAGATAACACCGGAACGGGAGATAAAGGAGAAAAACCATGAGATCACTTGATATCGGCGCAACGGGCATGCTGGCCCAGCAGATGAACGTAGATGTCATATCCAACAACATCGCCAACATGACGACATCGGGATTCAAGCGGCAACGCGTGGACTTCAAGGATCTGATTTATCAAAACCTTGCCCGCCCCGGCGCGCAATCGTCAGATGTCGGCACAACGCTGCCCTCCGGCCTGCAATTGGGCCTGGGCGTCAAAATCAGCTCTGTCTATCGCATCAACGAGCAGGGTCCGGTGCAGATTACAGACAACCCTCTCGACCTCGCCCTGACCGGCGATGGCCTCTTCCAGATTGAAATGCCGGACGGCGAAATCGCCTATACGCGCTCCGGCGTGTTCCAGGTGAACCAGGACGGTGAAATCGTTACAACGCAGGGCTACAGGCTGGAACCCAATATAGCGGTTCCCGACAACACGATTTCTATCCAGATCAACGAAAGTGGCGAAGTATTCGCCCAGATCGACAATCAGGTCGCCCTGCAGAATCTTGGGCAGATACAGCTGGCCAACTTCGTGAACCCGGCCGGTCTCGAGGCCATCGGCGACAACCTGTTCATCGAAACCGAGGGTTCCGGCGCGCCGATTACGGGCGTTCCGGGCACGGAAAACTTCGCCCGCATCCGCCAGGGCGCGCTTGAGAACTCGAATGTGAATATCGTCGAGGAGATCACGCAGCTTATCACCGCGCAGCGCGCTTATGAGATGAACTCGAACGTCATCACCACGAGCGACGAAATGCTTCAGACGGTTACGCAATTGAGGTAGCGGTACGGGAAAGGATAGATGAAATGATGAAAGAAATCGCAAAAACGCTGAATCTTTCACTGCGGATTTTTATCTTCCTGCTGTGCCTTGGCCTGGGCGCGATGTTTTTGATCGCCGGGGCAAAAGCCGCGCTGGCCGCCAGCCTGCGCAGCGTTAGCGTCATTTCCGGAGACACGCTACGCGTCGGAGACATATTCGACGGCGTCAGCGATGAAAAAGCGGCCCGCATTCTGGGTCCTGCGCCTCAACCCGGGCAGGATATGGCGCTTAACGCCCCCACGCTGCTCCGCATCGCGCTGGCGCTCGACCTGCCGTGGCAGCCTTCCAGCAGCGCCGACCAGATCATCGTACGCCGCGCCGCAACGCTTATAGACAACCGCGACGTCATAAACGCGCTTTCCACAGCGCTGGCGGAAAGAACGGATGTGCACGGAAAATTCGACCTTGTGCTTACCAGCGCACCGCCGAGCCTTGTCGTGCCGCAGGAAATGCCCGCGACCGTAGAAGTGGCATCGCTGCGATATGACCCGGCAGGCGAATGGTTCGAGGCAACGCTGGCCGCGCCATCAAAAGAAGATGCGAAGGTGCAGGCCGCAGTCATGGGCAAGGTACAACGGCTTATTGAGGTTCCAGTCCTCAAAAGCACGCTGCGCAGCGGAGATATCATCGGAAAGAACGACATCATCATGGTCGACATGCCGGTCAAGAACCTGCAAAGCGATTTTCTTCTCAAGGAAGAAAATATCGCCGGCCTGACGCCGCGCCGCATGGTCGAGGCAGGAAAGCCGATACGTGACCGCGAAGTCGAGAAACCGCAACTCGTGGGACGCGGCGACTTCGTGACCATCGTGTATGAAAGCGGCCCCCTGACCCTGACAGCCAAGGGAAAAGCTCTACAGAACGGCGCCGCAGGCGACATGGTGCGACTGGTGAACGTAACAAGCAACCGCTCAATCGAGGGAATCGTCAGCGGCGATCATACGATTACAGTTTCAGAATAGAGATTGAACAAGGAGGACGGCGATGAAAACGGCATCATATAAGAACACGGCTCTGGCAATCCTTTTGGGATGCGCCTTGAGCGGATGCGGCGCAGCGGAAAGATTGGCCAATGTCGGCAAAGCGCCGGAACTGGCAAAGATAGAAAACCCGCAGCTGCGCCAGGATTATGCTCCCATCAGCATGCCGATGCCTGCGCCCAAAGTGGCCCTGCGTCAGCCGAATTCACTATGGGATTCGAACAGGCAGGCTTTCTTTAAAGATCAGCGCGCCAGCAATATCGGTGATATCCTGACCGTCCTGATTGAGATTCAGGATAAGGCCGAACTGGATAATGAATCCGAAAGAAAACGCGCCAGCAGCGAGGATGCCGGCCTTGGTAACCTGCTCGGGTATGAAAACAGCCTTGGCGCCATACTCCCCGAGACTGTGGATAACAACAACCTGATCGGCATGGATGCGGACTCCAGCCACAACGGCTCCGGGTCCATCGACCGCGAAGAAAAGATCGAGGTAAAGCTGGCCGCGCTTGTCACCCAGATATTGCCGAACGGAAACTTCGTCATCAACGGCAGCCAGGAAGTGCGCGTCAACTTTGAAAAACGCATCCTGACCGTAGACGGCGTCATCCGCCCGCAGGACGTATCGACGAACAATACGGTGAACTACGACCAGATCGCGGAAGCGCGCATTTCGTACGGCGGCGAAGGCCAGATAACGGACGTACAGCAGCCGCGCTACGGCCAACAGGTGTACGACATCCTGTTCCCGTTCTAGATCCGGTTTCTCCCCGCCCTTGCGTGTGGGGACGTACCAGCAAACTCAAAGGCCGACCTCAAGGGGTCGGCCTTTTCCTTCATAAAATATAAAGAAAAACTACTCATCCCGGTGGGTTTTCTCCATACGCTCATGACGTTCCTGAGCTTCGATGCTCAAGGTTGCCACGGGACGGGCATCGAGACGGGCGGGCGTAATCGGCTCTCCCGTTTCTTCGCAATAGCCGTATGTGCCGTCATCGATGCGCAGCAATGCTTCATTGATTTTCGTGATCAGCTTGCGTTCACGGTCGCGGGTGCGCAGTTCAAGCTGGTGATCCGTCTCCGCGCTGGCGCGATCGGCCATATCGGGCTTCTGCAATTCAGTGCCCTGCAGCGTATTCTGGATGGTTTCCGAAGATTCCTTCAGAAGCTCTTCCCGCCAGCGGATCAGCTTCAGGCGAAAATATTCCTTCATGACCGGGTTCATGAATTCGCCCTTGTCCTTGACCGGGTTGTAATCGGGCGGCACAGTGATGACGTTGGCGGCCGAGGATGGCTTCGCCGGCGTTACAGGTGCCGATGATTTAGCAGCGGTGCTCTTTTTTTTCGCGGGCACGTTCTATCTCCCTCTATGTTGAAAAACACCGGAGAATATAGGCCTTCAAGGGCTTTCAGGCAAGCCGGAAATACGTTTATGCCTTGTTATCCATAGATTTTCGCATTTTAGCCAATTCAATCTGCGCGCGCAAATCAACCTCATCAAGAAGCGCCGTCAACTGCGGATCGACAATTTTCTCGCGGTGCGCAGAGATTACATCGGCTATATCTATCACGTGTCCAACAGTCAGACTGCCTGTCAGCAACGCAATACGTATTTTTTCAAGTTCATTCAGTATGTTATCCGCCCTCTGCCGCATACGCTTGCGCGCGGCGCGCTGCGCCGGATCGTCGGCCCCCTGCGCAGCGAGAAGAACGTCAACGCTCGCGATTGACTGGCTGGCAGCGGCAGACCGGGCTTCCCCCGCCCCACCGGACACCATGCGCCCGAACGAACCGTCGCCGGAAGAAACATTGTCTTTCTTCTTCGTTTGTTCTGCCTGATTTGAACGGGACGGGCCTTCGACTTTCATAATCTAACTATCGCCCGAAGGAACGGCAGGGTCAAGAAAAGCCGCGGCGGCATTTTTTGCCTCCGCTGAACAAAACCGTACAGCTTTTACCGATCCCCGGTTATTTACGAAATTT
>JACQIJ010000125.1 GCA_016198545.1 Pseudomonadota bacterium | reverse complement strand
TTTCTGGCACACATTTCGCAAGAGTCCTCGCGGAAGAACAGCTTTGGAGTTTAAAGTTATGGCAAGGATTATCGCCGTATTCGCAATCACCGCCTTCCTGCTCATGGGACTGATTCCGTGCGCGCAGGCCAACACGACGCGCATCAAGGATATCGTGGATGTCGAGGGCGTACGCGACAACATCCTGATCGGATACGGTCTTGTCGTCGGCCTGAACGGCACGGGCGACAGCCTGAACAACTCCCCCTTCACCGAACAAAGCCTTATCGCCATGCTCGAACGCCTGGGCGTGAATATTCGTGGCCAGAACCTGAACACGGGCAACGTCGCTGCCGTCATGGTTACGTCCACCCTGCCCCCGTTCGCCAATCAGGGTTCACGCATCGATGTGAACGTATCGGCTCTGGGCGATGCGGAAAGCCTTCAGGGCGGTACGCTTCTGGTCACACCGTTGATGGGCGCGGACGGAGAAGTGTATGCCGTCGCGCAGGGGTCGGTTAACATCGCGGGATTTTCCATCAAGGGCGAAGCGGCGACATTCATCAAGAACACGCCTACATCCGCCCGCATTCCCGAAGGAGCCATCGTCGAGCGCGAAATAAAATTCGACATGGCAGCAAATGAATCCGTGCGCATTGCCCTGCGTAACCCGGATTTCACGACGGCCCGCCGCATCGCGCGCGCCATCAACGGCTTCTTGTCCGCC
Source organism: Pseudomonadota bacterium (assembly GCA_016198545.1). Classification (GTDB taxonomy): domain Bacteria; phylum Pseudomonadota; class Alphaproteobacteria; order Micavibrionales; family Micavibrionaceae; genus JACQIJ01. The sequence goes on along the minus strand of JACQIJ010000125.1, from coordinate 10,031 downwards.
CCTGTCGCCGTCGCGGAAAACTCCGCCAGCGTACGCCTGACGCGGCCAAGCGGATTCAAAGGCACGATCGTTGATCTGCTTACCGACATCGAACAACTGCCGATACAACCCGACCAGATCGCCCGCGTCGTCATCGACGAGCGTTCCGGCGTCATCGTGATGGGCGCAGACGTAAAAATCAGCACGGTTGCCATCGCGCAAGGCAACCTGACCATAAAAATTACAGAAACGCCGCAGGTCAGCCAGCCAAACCCGTTCGCCGCGCAGGGCCAGACGGTCGTCGTGCCGCGCACGGATCTGCAGGTCAACTCCGGCGACGACGTGCGCCTGGGCATCCTTGAAGACGGCGTAACGCTGCAGGATCTCGTTACCGGCCTGAACAAGCTGGGCGTATCCCCGCGCGATACGATTACGATTCTGCAGGCAATCAAGGCGGCGGGTGCGCTGCAGGCGGAAATACAGACCCTGTAATAAAGGAATAGAACGATGGACGGACTGAGCATGATAGCACCGAAAGCGCAGATGGCCCTGATGCAGGCGCACCAAGTTGATCCGTCGCAGGCGGCGCAAAATCTGAAGTCCGTTCCGCCGAACATGGAGCAGATCGAAGCCGCCGCGCAGGATTTCGAAGCGATGTTCCTGGCGGAGATGATACGCCCGATGTTCGAAGAGCTTCAGCCGAACGAGATGTTCGGCGGCGGTAAAGCCGAGGAGATTTTCCAGGGTCTCATGCTGGAGGAGTATGGAAAAATCATGGCGCAGTCCGGCGGCGTAGGACTGGCCAAGTATGTAAGAGCGGAAATGATACGCATGCAGGAGGAGGCACAGCAACAATGACAACAGAACGCGCACTGAATAACGGGGAAATGCAAAATCCGGACTTCATCCTTTCGAAAAATCCTGAAAAAGCAATTCAGGAAATGATGGAAACGATCGACAGGCTCCGTTCCGTTTACACGGAAGAAACGGACGCCCTGCTGCAAACGGACACGATGAAGTTTTTGCAGATTCAAGATAGGAAAATCTCTGCCGCGTGCAACTATCAGGCCGGCGTAGCGCAAATCGTGTCGCGCAAGGATGAAATGAAAAAAACCAATCCCGGACTGCATGACGCGCTGCAGAAAAAACAGGAAGAGTTTGCCATCGTTGCCGTAAAAAACATCGACGCCCTGACCCGCATGCGCCGGACCGTGCAAAGGCTGGGCGAGCATCTGAGCGTAGCGGCGCGCGCGGCCATAGAGAAGAAAAGCGTCAATTACGGCGCGACAGGAAGCATCAACAGGCCGAAACACACCGTCTCCATAGGGATAAACGAGTCGGCGTAAAAGAACAAAGGAACAGGAAATGAGCATCAATCTGGCAAGTTTGTTTTTCACTCCGCAGGCAGGGCAAGGCGCGCTCCCCGGCCATCAGGCCTTGAGCGGCGGTGGAATACCGGGCATGCCCGGCGCGGGCTTCATCGACCTTATCCTTGCGCAGATTGCAACCGGCGACGCTTCAAAAGATGAGACCATGCCCGAAAACGGCAAAGAACATGAAAAGAATCACGAGGGGCTGACGGGGGTCAACCTCCTCCTGCACCGGATTGCACATGCTCATATGAAACCGGAATCAGAGAAAACGACGGAACTGGCCTCGCCCGATTATGATGTAAACGCCCTGCCCCTGGACAGCGCCGTACCGCAGGAAGCCATTCAGCCTCCGCTCCCCGCAAACGATACAGACCTAATGCCGGATCATCTATCGGACGCTTCGGATACCGTTAACGAAACAGATATCCTGAAGGCTCTCGATACGTATTTAAAAACCGGCGAGATTCCTTCCTTTACGGCAGATGAAGCAACGGGAACCGGGGAGCCGATTGCTGAAACGCCACTGCCTGAAGCTTTGCCCCCCGAAGCAATTGCAAAGGCACAAAACAAGTTCCTGTCCTTCCTGCGCCATCTGCTGGAAGGCATCCCCGTGGAATCTCGTCCGGAGGCGGAAAAAATTCATCCGGGACTTCTGCGCCGGATCGTTCACGACCTGACCTTTACGCCAAAACCTGCCAAGGACATTCCAGCCGCTGATATCAACAATACTGCGCACGATATTCCGGCAGCCAAACCTGTTCCTACAGAAATCACTTCGGAGACCAGTGAACCGGCGCCATCGCCCGCCCTGATTGCCGCGGGCCTGACGCCGGAAAAAATCACGGAATTCATCGAGGAACTGAAACGCCGTACGGAAGCGGGCGAAAGCTTCATCGTCGGCCTTGTGAAAATTCTGCCGCCGGAAGCAAAACGCGAGTTCATATTCCTGCCGCGCGCGCTGGTCTTTTCAAAGACTGCCGCCGCCCCTCGGGACAATGCGGCAGCCAATGCCGGCATGAATGGCGCAAGCGGCATCATATCGCCGCCCGTTCCCTCGGATAACCCGGAGTTTGTTGAATCGCTGGCCGCGCAGTTGAACGCGCTGACGACCGGCGGGACAGAAGACGGATTGATCCTGCCCGAACATGAAACGGGTTTTGACCGCGTCCTGAGGGTTCTGGAGCAGGCGCAGACGCGTGCCGCCGACACGCAAAATGGCGCGCCAGGTCTTGAAAAAGCCATCAACAATGCGTTGAAACATGCCGGGGCGGGGCTCAGTTCGTTCTCCGGAAACCCGTCATCCCCCGCTTCCATCGCTTTTTCCAACGCTTCCTTCGAGGACATTTTCCCCGAAGGTTTCGACTGGTCGCGCATGCCCGGCGGCGCGGCGCACGGCATGGGAATCAATACGCCCGCAATGATGGCCAGCCTCATAGGACAGGCGCAAAGCGCGGCACAGCCTCATCCGGCCGCGCAGACAGTGGCGGCAACCATCGCAAAAGTCGCGGCAAGCGGTGAGACGAAAAATGTCACCATCAAGCTCGACCCGCCGGATCTGGGCCGCGTTGAAATCCGCATGGAATTCAGCAAGGACAAGATCGCCAAGGTTCATCTAGCCGTGGAAAAGCAGGAAACCTACCTGATGCTCCAGCGCGATGCGCATGTGCTTGACAAAACGCTGCAGGAAATCGGCATGGATGCGGACGGCGGCCTGAGCTTCGAACTGGCGCAGGACGGGAACATGTTTGAGGACGATGGACGCGGCGGTGAAAACGCCGGTGGCGGATCGTCCGGCCGTGACGGAAATCCCGGAGAAGAAACAATCATCGAGGCCACGGTGAACTGGCATATAGACCCCGAAACGGGCCTGACGCGCTACGATATTCTGGCATAAGACGAAAGGATAATAAGGAGAGGTAAAAATGACAGCGGACGTAACACTGACCGGCGCAGTAAACAACGCCCAGAAGACGCAGCAGCAACAGGTGCAGCTGACCAAGGACTTTTCGCAGTTCCTGACGCTCCTGACCACGCAGCTTCAAAACCAGGACCCCATGAACCCGATGGATTCCAACGAGTTCACCAACCAGCTCGTCCAATTCAGCCAGGTCGAACAGGCCATCAACACGAACCAGAAGCTGGACAATCTCGTGAACCTGCAGCTGTCGGGCATGTCGGGCGTCGCGCTCGGCTATGTCGGCATGGACATCATGTACCGCAGCGCCGACATGAATTATGACGGCGCAAACCCCGTCAGCGTCGTTTATGCGCTAAGCGAACAAGCGAAGACGGCAAAAATCAGCGTCTTCGACGAACAGGGCAGCCTCGTTTACAACGGCGACGCGCCAAAGTCCGCAGGCCGCAATGAATTCGTCTGGGAAGGAACGGACCTCCTGAACAACCCGGTGGAGCCGGGAACCTATACCGTCCGCATCGACGCTTTTGATTTCGACGACAAGATCATGGACACAACGACCGTCGTCTCGGGTCACGTACGCGGCATAGAATCGCAGGACGGCGTGATATTCCTTCTGGTCGGCGAGCGCGCTATCGCCCTCGGCAACGTCATCAATGCCACAGCGCCCCCGCCCCCGCAGCAACCCCCGGATCAGGGAGGCGGCGCATGATTTCAAAGGGTTTCTGAGCTGAATACTAACCAACTAACTGAATAACTGACTGAACATCAACGTTTAACAAAGGAGAAGTAAAATGAGCTTGTTTGGATCACTTTTTACCGGCGTTTCGGGCCTTAACGCCCAGACGCAATCTACGGCGATGATCGCCAACAACATTGCCAACGTCAGCACGACTGGCTTCAAGCGGTCGGAGGCGTCATTCTTCAGCCTCGTGACCACGTCGAGCCGTTCGTCCCGCTTTTCACCGGGCACGGTCGCCGTCAACCGCGTACAGCGCGTAAACCTGCAAGGCCCTATTCAGCAAACGGGATCAGCCACTGATGCCGCCATTTCCGGCAACGGGTTCTTTACCGTCAAGCGCGACCCGGATGCCACACAGGAATTCCTGTACACCCGCAGCGGTTCGTTCAGCGAGGACTCTACGGGCCTTCTGCGCAACACTGCCGGTTTCGCGTTGTACGCATGGCCGCTTGACTCGAACGGCGGCCTGCCCGCTAACCAGGGCGACCTGTCGTCGCTGGTCCCGGCGAACGTCGCGTTCCTCGGCGGTCTGACGCGTCCGACATCGAACGCGGAAATCGCCCTGAACCTCGATGCGACGGAAATTGATACCGACCTAACATCTGCTTTAACATCGGCCCCTCACTTTACGCGCGGCCTGACCGTATTCGACTCTCTTGGATCGGCGCAGGTTTTAACGATGCGCTTCACTAAAACCTATGGGCCGCAGGCCACAGCCGCTGGAACCATCGGCAGCCTGAATGCAACGTCTAACCTTGTCAACGATCTGGGCCTGACAGCCGGAAGCCAGTTCGACGTTTCCGTTAACGGCGGCCCGGCGCGTACATATGACGTTGCCGTGGCCTCCGGCGGTAACGTTACCGTAACGACAGTCGGCGATATCATAAATGACATCAACGCCAACTTCGCCGGCATTCCAGGTCTGTCCGCCTTCCTTGGCAATAATGGAGAACTTGTTATCCAGCATAACGAGTACAGGAACGACGTTGCCGACTTCTTCGATATCGCCAACGTCACAGGCACGCCTTTAACGGGCCTTGGCCTTGTCCAGAACACCTATTCCTCCACCGATCTGGACAACGCCACCTACGATAACGGTACGCCTGCCGATACGCCTCCGTACAGCACGGAAGGATTCCCGGCGTTCCAGTTCCAGCCAACAGACACTGCGTATAACAGCCGCGGCTGGTGGCAAATGGAAGTTGTTCATCCGGACGGCAGCGTTTTCAGCCGGGGCATGATCAACTTCAACGGCGATGGTTCTCTTAACGCCCTGCCAGACTCCGAAGGCGAGATCGATATCGAACTGAACCAGATCGATTGGAGTAACGGATCGAATCCTCAAAATATCGAACTGGATATCGAAAGTTTCAGCCAGTTCGCGGGAAACTACGACGTGATTTCATCCGACCAGAACGGGGCCGAACTGGGCCTGCGGACGGGCGTCGAGATCACGCGGGACGGGTTCATCACCGCCCGGTTCTCCAACGGCGCGTCCACGCGGCTTTATAAACTCCCGCTTGTGACGTTCGCCAACTCCAACGGCCTGACCGAAGTGTCCGGCACGGCTTATTCGGAGAACGAACAGTCCGGCGAGGAAAACCTGCGCGAGGCGGGCGAGGGCGGCGCGGGCTTCCTTGAGCCTTCGACCATCGAGGCATCCAACGTCGACCTAGCGGATGAATTCGCAAAGCTGATCGTGGCGCAGCGCGCCTTCTCGGCCAACACGCGGATCATCAACACCGTCGACCAGATGACCGAAGACCTCCTGAGGCTGAGATAATTAATTAAGTAACCAACCCCTCACCCGCGCGGCGGCGCCGCGTTTCCCCCTCCCTTAAGGGAGGGGGTCAGGGTGAGGGGCAACAGGCTGATAAGACTGCGTCGTCTTCGAGAACGAAGCCTTTATCGGCGCAGCACAGCAGGGCGCGGCCGGTTTGAGGGAGAACCTCCTCGCCGCCGCGCCCTTTTTTTATACGCTGTCCCGTGCTAAAGAATCTTCCATGACACTCAACCTCGCTAATATTCTGACTATTACGCGGCTGGCCCTGCTGCCGCCGATCATCCTGCTGTTTTTCATTCCCGCGGCATGGGCGGCATGGGCGTGCCTGCTCCTTTATGTAGCGGGTGCGCTGACGGATATGCTCGACGGCTGGGCGGCGCGGCGTTACAACCAGATTTCCGAGCTGGGAAAATTCCTCGACCCGATTTCCGACAAGATTTTTGTCATCACCATATTGCTTATGCTGATCGCCACGGACAGGATCGAGGGCATATGGGTCCTGCCGGTCGTTATCATCCTCGCTCGGGAATTCCTTGTCGCGGGACTGCGTGAATTTCTGGGGCCAAAAAACGTTCCCCTGCCCGTCACGCACATGGCGAAATGGAAGACGGCGATCCAGATGATCGCTACGGGCGTCATGATCGTCGCGCCCTATATGCACTGGACGATTGAAATAGCGGGACTGACCGGCATATGTGCAGCCGCCACACTGACCGCCATAACGGGCTGGGCCTATTTGAAAGCGGGCCTCAATCATATTAAAGAATAGGTATGCCGGACCTTTACCGCCTCACCCGCCCGTTCCTTTTCCGCATGGATGCGGAAAAGGCCCATGACCTGACGCTGAAAGCCCTGCGCACAGGCCTTCTCCCGCCTCCGCCCCAGGAGGTTTCCGGCCCTGCGCTTGAGACGACGCTGTGGGATCGGAAATTTCCCAATCCCGTCGGCCTTGCGGCAGGATTCGACAAGAACGCCGCCGTCATCGGCCCGATGCTGGGGCTGGGATTCGGGTTTGTGGAAACGGGAACCGTTACGCCCAAACCGCAGGACGGAAACCCGAAACCGCGCGTGTTCCGCAATGCACAGAGCGAATCCATCATCAACGCGATGGGCTTTCCCAACGGAGGCGCGGAGACATTCAAGAGGAATTTCGGAGAATTTCTTGAACGGCGTCCCCGCCCGTCCGGCGTAATCGGAATCAATATAGGCATGAACAAGGGACAGCCGGAGCCTGCGAAGGATTACCGTGCCCTCGTCCGGTCGCTGGGGCCGCTGGCGGATTATCTGACGGTCAACATATCCTCACCCAACACGCCCGGCCTGCGCGACCTGCAAAGGCGCGACGCACTTCTGGGTCTTCTCGGCGCAATCATGGATGAACGCGCGCGCGCCTGCGGATCAAACCCGCCGCCCCTGCTGGTAAAGCTTGCGCCAGACCTGACGGACGCACAGCAAAAGGAAAGCGCCGCAGCTGCGCTGGAAGCCAAAATCGATGGCTTGATTCTGACCAATACAACAACCGGAAGGCCCGCGAGCCTGCCGGATGCTTTTTCTTCGCGCCCCGGCGGTCTGAGCGGCAAGCCCTTATGCACGGCTTCGACCAAAATCATCCACAATTTTTATAAACTGACCGGTGGAAAGCTGCCCATTATCGGAGTCGGCGGTATTTCAGGGCCGCAGGACGCCTATGACAAAATCCGGGCCGGCGCAAGCCTTGTGCAGTTCTACACGGCGCTGGTCTTTCAGGGGCCCTGCGTGGTAAGAAAAATCAATACGGGATTGATTGATTTAATGAAACGCGATGGCTTTGCCCACATCGGGCAAGCTGTGGGTGCGGCACATGTCCGGCAAGACGAAAAAGAACAGAAAAGCAAAAAATCCGTTTAGTGAAATATGGGAAGCAATGGCCGCCGTGCCCCCGCGCGCGTGGTTTACGGCCGCCTCCTGCGCCGCCGGCATCGCGTGCGTAGCCCTGCTCGTAAAATCGGGGGGAGCGCCCGACTTCGTCATTCTTACGCTTGCATTGCTCGGCATGTGCGGACTGTTTGCCTGGGATATTTTCAGCCGCCGCCGTTGGGAGCGCGACATGGCCGACCGCATCCGGCATATGGCGTCTCATCACGACCGCCTCGTGCGCGAAGTCGCCCGCAATCGCAGCGATATCGCCATCCTGAAGGATGGCCTGTCCGATATGGCGTCCGGAATCGAGGCGCAGGGACGCCGCCTTCTGCCGTCCACCAGCATCGAGGCGCGGATGATTGAAACGCTGGTCAGCCGGCTGGGGGCTCTGGGCGAAAGGCCGCGCGCACAGGTGGAAACGATGCATGACGCCCATATCCTTGAACTGGAAATGGCGCCGCCGCCGTTGAAGCCGCCGCCGCTGAGCGAAATTGACCTGGAGTTATCGGGAACCCCGAAAAGCCTGAGCGATGATTTCATCCGCGAATTGCTGCACCATGCCGTCCGGGACGACCGGATCGACATATTTGTCCAACCCATCGTCAACCTGCCGCAGCGCCGCCCCCGCATGTACGAAGTCTTTGCGCGCATCCGCGCGGGCGCAGGCGAATCCATTCCCGCTTCGCGCTATATGGAGATGGCGCGCAAGGAGCAACTCGTACCGGCGCTTGACAACGCGCTGCTGCTGCGCGCCCTGCACATATTGCGCGAACGGAAAAAAGCAGACTCTGCGCTGCCGGACGCCCCCTGCATTCTCAACATCTCGGCGGCAACCCTGTCCGACCGCACCTTCATGAACGATCTTGTTGCCTTCCTGTCGCAGAACAGGAAGATGGCCGCCGACATCATATTTGAAATCCGCCAGGCGGAACTGGAGGGCATGGAACCGACAATGATCCCCGTTCTTGACGGCATGGCGAAGCTGGGCCTGCGCTTTTCGATGGACCGCGTGCAGCGGCGTTCGCTCGACGTAAACCTTCTCAAGAGCCGCCGGGTGCGCTTTATAAAAATGGATGCCGCGTGGGTCATCCGCGAGGGCCAGTCAAAGGCCGGGTTTTCCCGCATCGTGCGCCTGAAAAAGCAACTGGATGCCGCCGGGATCGACCTGATCGCCGAACGCATCGAAAACGAGAACACTGTTCGCGAATTGCTGGATTACGGCATCGCCTACGGCCAGGGCTGGCTGTTCGGCAAGCCTGACATATATTCCTCATATATAAACTCACGTAAGGCCGCATAATGATATCAAAAACCCTTATGGCCGCAGCGATAGCGGCATTCCTTTTATATTCCTTTCCCGTCACGGCGCAGGAAACCGCCTCCGCCGTATCCCGTCACGGCATTGCCATGCACGGCGACCCTAAATACGGGCCAGGCTTCGCGCATTTCGACTACGTGAACCCGGATGCGCCAAAGGGGGGGATATTACGTCTTCATGCCATCGGTTCCTTCGATTCTCTCAACCCGTTCATCGTGAAGGGCATCCCGGCAAGCGGACTGAGCTACCTCGGAAGCGACTTCATTCACGAAAGCCTGATGGATCAGAGCAACGACGAACCGTTTTCCATGTACGGCCTGCTCGCCGAATCCATCGTACTGCCGGAAGACCGGTCATGGGTCGCCTTTAATTTACGCCCCGAAGCAAAATGGGCGGACGGAAAACCCGTGACGGCAGAGGACGTCGTCTGGACCTTCAATACGCTGCTTGAAAAAGGGTCTCCTTTCTTCAAAGCCTATTACGGCGATGTGGCAAAAGCGCAGGCCACATCCGAACGGCGCGTCCTGTTTACTTTCGCCCACAACGGCAACTCCGAACTGCCTCTGATCATCAGCCAGATGAGCGTCCTGCCCAAACATTACTGGACCGCGCCAGGCCGCGATATCGGCAGCACGACGCTGGAGCCGCCGATGGGAAGCGGGCCTTATAAAATCGGAACGGTCGATGCAGGGCGGCGCATCGAATATGTCCGAAATGAGAACTGGTGGGGCAAGGATCTGCCCATCAATAAGGGACGTTATAATTTTAACCGTATATCCTACGAATATTACCGGGACGGCGATGTTGCGCTGGAGGCGTTCCTAGCTGGGGAGTATGACGTGCGGGAAGAAAACACGGCAAAGCTGTGGGCAACCGCCTATGATGCGCCTGCGGTAAAGGATGGACGCATCATCAAGCAGGAAATCCAGCATGAAAGACCGCAAGGCATGCAAGGGTTTCTCTATAACATCCGCCGCCCCGTTTTCGCCGACCGCGCGGTACGCGAAGCCCTTGCCTACGCC
>JACQIJ010000137.1 GCA_016198545.1 Pseudomonadota bacterium | reverse complement strand
GAATAATACAGAAAAATATACCGTTGATTACAGAAAAAATTTTAATGGGTTTTGCTGGAACCCGCTTTTTTCTGTTATCCGGCTCGGCGCCTGTACGCAGGTGGTTGGCATTTACTATGACGATGCGGGAAATGTAACGCAGGTGGATTTCAGGGGAGAGCTTTTCCCCAAAGAAAGGGAGAGAACCAATGACAACCCCTAAAATCTATATTGGCTCCACGGACGTTATCCCCGACATCGGTCAGGAGAACGGGCCGGATCACACATACCTGATCTACGATCCCGATCTTGACGGGGACGGCGACGCCTCGACGGGAACGGGCGTCGAGATCATCCGCGGCGGCCCGGAGATGTTGATCACAGGAAGGATACAGATTGAAGTGGGGCGCAATCAAGCTGATTCAGAGGATGCCTTCAGAAGCGACTCCCCCGCCGATCGCAACCTGACGACGTTGGTATCCGCCGGAACCGAAACGCTTGCGGTCTGGAACAGCTTCAAGATTTTTGCGCAATCGATGACGGGCACGTTCGATTCAAACACGCATATTGGATTTTCGGATGTCACTTATTCCCTTCCTGGCCCCAACAGCAACTCGGTGATCAATTCCGTTCTCAACGCACACGGGATCAACATGGCAGCTGTTCTGCCGATGGTCGGCGGCGACGGCGGCACAATCAGGCAGGACGCGCAAGAATTTCCCGGAGCGCAGGCCATTCTCGACGGCTCCGGCGACGATACATTCACGCTGTTTTCCGGTCAGACTTACAACATTCGGGACAACGCGGGCTCCGACACTTTTATAATTCAGGACGGCGCGAACGCCATCATCAACACGGACGGCGACGACGCCACGGCGAATACGATTTTGCTGCAGGGAATCAATCCCGATGACGTGGTTCTGACCCGTGTCGGCAACGCGCTGGTGATCGACGGCGGCGATACGCAGGTAACGGTGCTCGGCCATTTCCTGCACGACGACACGGCGGCGGGCACGCTTGCCGTCGAATATAACGGCCTGACGATTTTAAAAGACCTCGCCGATCTGCAAAGCGCGGATTTGTCGATTCTGCTCGGCGTCAACCTGTTCAATCTGCCCGGCGATTACCGCGCAATCCTCGCGGACTTTCAGCAGGTGTTCCAGACGAGCGATCCGCTGGTGGTCGATCTCGACGACAACGGTTACACACCACCGCTGGAGACGGCGGGGATATACGGGGCGTATTTTGACATGGACAATGACGGATTCGCCGAGGCGATGACATGGGTGCGGCCGCAGGACGGGCTGCTCGTTCTCGACCGCGACGGCAACGGCACGATCGATAACGGAACGGAACTGTTCGGCAGCCGCACGGTCAACGGCTTCACCGCGCTGCGCGAACTGGATTTCAACCACGACGGCGTGATCGACCCCTTCGACCCGCAATGGCACAATTTGCAGGTCTGGCAGGATAAAAACAGCGACGGGTTCAGCCAGACCGACGAACTGTATTCAATGGCGGAGATCGGGTTTACCTCCATCGCCCTGCCGCCGGCGAACGGGCAACAGGCATCCTCCGCCGTCGCCACCGACACCGGCGACGGCAGCATCGGGATATTCAACCGCGATTTGCCGGTGCCCCGCCGTGAAGCGCGTCAGCGCGTGCGGCACACACATATAATGTGTCCCGCCAACGACAACAGCCGCTTGGGCGAGGGATTCCAGCCGCGCCGCAGGATGGCGGCGGCGTAAGGTGTTGATTCTATTGTATCCAAAGGTTGTAAATCTTTTGATAACCGCCGCCGTGTAGAATGGTAGGAATTAGATAAAATTTTAGGGGTTGAGCATTAGCGTGTAAAATCGGGGGCATGAAAATGCAGAATTTATTGAAGGAGACAGCAAAGATGGCGTTTGTAAGCGATTATGAGAAACGTCGTACGTTCGATTCTGTACGGGGAATTGAGTTCAGGTACAAGTATGGTGATCGAGATGGCTACGAAAATTATGAATTACACTGGGATAACCATCCTATAAACATTGGTGTCACTAAGTTATTAGAAAAAAATGGCGACCATAAACAACGCGTTGTTTGGAATATTCAGAAAGTAAGTATTCCCAAAAATTTTTCTCATACAAAGGAAGATGTCCTTTGTGCAATAGCGGATGCTTTTGAAGCTTACGGATTGTTTCACGATAGAAGCCGCGTTGAATCTGTAAAGGTTAATTTCTCTCTGAGCCTATAAAAATACAGGAACTGAGCATGACCTTACAAGAAATCCTTGATGCCATAGCGAACAACCAGCCGGTTTCAAACCAGCAGATCATTGATGCTCTGGCATCTGAAAACACTACCGGAAACACGGTCGCTCTTTCCGATCTTCAGACGATTATAAATTCTCGCACTGTAACAGTAGATGGAGCAGAGGTTTCTCTTGTTTACAGTGGCGGACTAGAAGCAGAAACCCCTTCTGGAGGTATCAGAACACAGGATTTAGCAAAACAGATCGCAAACGATAGCGGCGGTAAGGTTGCGATCATTGATAATACAGAGGCAGGAATACTGTTTGATAACACTGAGTTTAGAGATGCGGTAAATCGCACTACTGGCGGCGACTCCGCCTACTTCCAACTCGGCGACGAACTGTCCTCGCGTTATATTTCCGAAGCAACAACGCCGTTCAGGACAATCGCGCCGCTGGCGGGAGACGGCAGCACTTTTGCCCGCATTGAAATTCCCGCGCTGCTGGACGGGATGCGCGACGGACGCGTTGAATCGATTGACGGCGTTCAGGCGAGCACTCTTTTGCAACATTACGATCACCTGGTAAATACAGGTACGTCTCCAACGGATGCCCTGTCGCAACTACAACAACAGCTATCGACCAAATCACTGGTGGATACCGCACAAATAAAATACTCGCTCGATGGAAGCGGCACTATCGACGGTATCGACACAACAAAATATTGGGGTGCGGGATCTGGTGTTCCAACAACATCATTGCCGCCTTCTGAAATCGACGGCTCCGTCAGCAAGTTGTACAGCCAGCTTGATACATCGCAGTGGTCAAAAATTGCCGATGGAGCAACTTTCCTGAAACAGGCCGGAGTCGTCGGCGACGCGCTCGGCATGCTGATCGCTCTCGATAGCGCTGCAGAGCGCCTCGCGGCTGGCGATAGCGCCGGTGCGGTGCAGATTTTGTCGGAATGGGGCGCGGGATTTGTAACCGGAACCATAACGGGTGTTGCCTCGGCGGCATTGACGGCGCAGATCGTTGCGCCACTGCTGGCGGCTGGCCCTTACGGCGCTGCCGCAGCAGCAATTCTTGTCGGCGCCATGGGGTTCTTGGGCGGTTATCTTGGCGGCGAACTGGGAGAGCAGGCAACAAGGGAGGTGTTCGATCTTGGAAAGGATTTCGGGCTTCTGAGCGGTACGATGGATTCCTCCGCCATCATCGAAGCAATCCGCGCGGGCGATCTGTCCGACCTCCCCTCCGCTTTCCGCGCCATTCTCGCGGACTTCCAGCAGGTGTTCCTGACTTCCGACCCGCTGGTGATCGACCTTGACGATAATGGCTATACGCCGCCGCTGGAGAGCGCGGGGATATACGGGGCGTATTTCGACCTGAACGCGGACGGATTCGCGGAGGCGATGACGTGGGTGCGGCCGCAGGACGGGCTGCTCGTGTACGACCGTAACGGCAACGGCACGATCGACGACGGCACGGAACTGTTCGGCAACCGCACGGTCAACGGGTTTACCGCGCTGCGCGAACTGGATTTCAACCACGACGGCGTGATCGACCCCTTCGACCCGCAATGGCACAATTTGCAGGTCTGGCAGGATAAAAACAGCGACGGGTTCAGCCAG
>JACQIJ010000134.1 GCA_016198545.1 Pseudomonadota bacterium | reverse complement strand
TTGGTCTTTAACGGCGAACGGACCAAGTCCATGCAGGGTTCCCCACAACGCGATTCCGGAAAAGATTGCTGTAAGTATAGCCGTCTCGCGCCGCCCGAAACGAAAAGCAGTCCATGCCAACATTGGCATGCAAGCCCTGGGCAAGAAAAAATCCCGCGTTTGATCGAATGGAACCATGAACACATGGCTGCCAATGAGGATGACTCCGGCTGCCAAAGCGCCTGCCTCAATATACTGCGGTTTCCGCCAGCGCAATACCGGTTTATTTGAGAATAGAACCAGCAGGGGAGAAACGAGAAGATGGCCCATGGCATCTCCGGTCCACCAGGTCAGCCAAATGCGGGCCAAAGCCGTCCGGGCGGCGAAACCTCCTACAGCGAGACTGCTAACGCCAACGGTTGCGCTGATCGTCGTACTCAGCATGCCCGCCAGCAGGACAAATCGGAACACGTCGGCCGAACTATCAAAGACATTCCGGCCACCGGCGAACCGATTGACGAAATAGGCCCCCACGAGGGCTTCCAGAGTATTCCCCGTAGCGATGCCCAGCGAGGTGGCCATGCTCCCGGCCGTCGTCCAGTTGACCAGGAACGCGCCCAAAAATATCCCGGGCCAGAAACGATATCCCAAGATCAGAACCGCCGCGAATGCGATCCCCGTTGGCGGCCAGACCGCGGTCGCACTCGGATGCACCGAGGCCAATTGCAGCCCCAATTTGCCGAAGACGAAATAACAAGCCGCGATCGCGATGCAAGTTATCCAGTAGTGTGGCGGCTTGTTCCCCATAGACCCCAAAAACCCTTTGAGCAAATAGTCTCATTAATAGCCAATCTTTAGAATCGGGAGGCGTCCGTAAATGCTGTAAGCAATTTCCTTACAGGACAGGAGAATCGCAACCCGGCAGGGATGACCTTCTCTTGGGGCAATCTTCGAACAGGCTGGCTGGGAACTTACCGTTGCCGCTCGCGCTTCCAGTGGATGGCGTAGCGCAACAGATGCGCGGACGTGTCTAAATTCAATTTCACCTTGAGACGCATCCGATAAGTGTCCACGGTTTTGGGGCTGATGTGGAGCTTGCCGGCGATCTCGGCGGTATTAAGGCCCTCGCCGATGCTTCCTAAAACCTCAAGCTCGCGGTCGCTTAAGTCCTCAACGGAAGCGCGCCCGGTTAGGCCAGCTCCGACCATGTTCTCGAGCAATTCGGCGGAAATCGTCTCGTTCAAATAGACCTTGCCTTCAATAACCCTGCGGACCGCCTTGATGAGACATTCCGGGGTTTCATGCTTCATGATATAGCCGTTGGCCCCGGCCCGGATGGCGCGCTCCGCGAAAACCGATTCCTCATGCATCGATACGACGAGGATGCGGGACTTAAGCTTTCTTCTGCGCATCTCCTTGACGAGCTCTATTCCATTGCCCTCTTTCAGCGTGATATCTACGATGGCCAAGTCGGGCTTGAGCTTGGTCACGCATTCCAGGCCGTCTACGACGCCGGCGGCTTCGCCGCATACCTGCAAATCCTTCTGCTCGTTGATAAGGAGGGCAAATCCGCGGCGCACCGAGGCATGATCGTCCACGATCACGATCCGGCGCGCGTCTCGCCGCTCGGAAGATGCCGCGGCGACCATCAGGAGCGATTTACGCCCATCGCCACGGTCGGCATGCAGGAGCTCAAAATCTCATCCGGAAGGAGACTCCCTAAAGCTCCCGCGTTGGGCAAGAAACACCGCACCGAAGTGCCGCGCTTAGGGTTAGGCGTGATCTGCAACGAGGCGCCGATGGCGCCGGCACGATAGCGCATGAGGCGCATGCCGTACCCCGACTCGAACTGCCCCTGAGGGCCCAGACCCACGCCGTCATCTGAAACAACCAGCTCGATTCCCCTGCCGGTGCCGGCTAGACTGATCCGGATATGGGCGGCCTCGCCATGCTTGACGGCGTTATGAACGGCCTCTTGAGCGATCCGAAAGAGATTGATGCTGACCGTGGCATCGGACAGGGCGACGACCCCCGAGGTCTCAAGGTCGCAGGGAATGCCGGAAGCCGTCGATATGTGCCGGGCCAGCAGCTTGAGGGCTCCTGCAATTTCCCGATCCCGCAGTTCGGCGGGCAACAACAGCTTGGCGATATCACGTGCCTGGCTTCGCACTTCCTGAATAGCCTGCGCCATTTCCTCCAGAAGCCGCGCCGGCTCGGACGTACGGTCTTTCCACCTGGATTCGAGCGCTTTGCATAACAGTCCGATGCTGGTCAAGGTTTGGCTTAACCCGTCATGGATATCCCGCCCTATCCGGCGCCGCTCCTCTTCGCTAACCTCAAGGATCTCCCTCTCCATCCTCTTACGAACTCGGGTATCCCGCAAAATGGCAACCAGATACTGCTTCCTGCAGCGCGCGATCAAGCGAACGCTTACCTCGATCGGAAACGTCGAGCCGTCCTTGCGGCGGGCATAATCCTCGCGAATGACGCCGCCATGTTTCCTCACTCGCGCCACATGCCGCTTCCAAGACCAAGGGTCGGTCATGGAAACCGCGATATCACCGACGCCCATTTTCATGAGCTCCTTGCGCGCATACCCCAGCCACTCGACGGCCCGCCCGTTGCAATCTTGAAACCGGCCCGTTACAGGGTCAACGATGAATACCGCGTCGTTGGATTCGTCCATCAGATCGCGGAAGGCCCGCAGCCTTTCCTGAATCTCCCGCCGCTTCGTCACATCCTGCACCACGGCCAATCCCGCTTCCCTGCCCTTGTAGATCACGTGAAAAAGCATCAACTCGACATCGATGATGGCCCCGTCCTTTTTTCGGTGTTTCCACGTCTGGCCGTCGTGCGTTCTCGGCACCTTGCCCTGAATATTTTTGGCCAAATAGGCTAGCGCGGCGGGAACCTCCTCGGGAGGACGGATATCCTTGACGGTCATCCGGAGGAACTCTCTTCTGGAGTAACCATAGTGCCTGATCGCGGCCTGGTTGACCGCCAAGAAGAACAAAGTTTGCCTATCAAAAATAGCAACAGGATATGGGCTTTTCTCAAAAAGCAGTCTAAAGGGCGCGCTCGAAAGGGACATAGCGATGTGATTCTATATCATTCCTGACAGCAATTTCTTTAACCGGAGACCTATGGCGTTTGCAACGACCAGCGCCGGCGAGGCCACGCGGGAGACTTGCCAACGATGGCCATGCGACCTGGTCGCCATTGGGCCATCCTTCTC
>JACQIJ010000002.1 GCA_016198545.1 Pseudomonadota bacterium | reverse complement strand
GGACATGGCAATCCTGACCGGCGGCCAGATGATTTCCGAAGACCTCGGCATCAAGCTGGAGAATGTCGATCTGTCCATGCTGGGCAAGGCGAAGAAAGTCCGTATCACCAAGGACGATACGACGATCATCGACGGTTCCGGCAAAAAGAAGGAGATCGAAGCCCGCATTGGTCAAATCAAGGCGCAAATCGAGGAGACAGACTCCGATTACGACCGCGAGAAACTGCAGGAGCGTCTGGCCAAACTGGCCGGCGGCGTTGCGGTTATCCGCGTCGGCGGGGCGACCGAGATCGAGGTGAAGGAGCGCAAGGATCGCGTTGACGATGCGATGCATGCGACCCGCGCCGCGGTCGAGGAAGGCATCGTTGCGGGCGGTGGCTGCGCGCTGCTGTACGCGACGAAAGCGCTGAAAGACCTGAAGGGCGAAAACCGCGATCAGGATGTCGGGGTGGATATCATCCGCCGCGCGATCCAGTCTCCGATTCGCCAGATCGTCGAGAACGCCGGAGTCGAAGGCTCCATCGTTGTCGGACGTCTGATGGATCAGAAGGATGCCAATTTCGGATACGACGCCCAGAACGGCGCGTATGTCGACATGGTGAAATCCGGCATCATAGACCCGGTGAAAGTCGTGCGCGTGGCGTTGCAGGATGCGACTTCGGTCGCCGGCCTGATGATCACCACCGAAGCGATGGTCACCGACGCCCCCGAAGAGAACAAGCACAGTCACGGCGGCGCAGGCGCTGGCGGCGGCATGGGCGGCATGGGCGATATGGGGTTCTAAGCATCTGATATAAAAATACAAAAGGGCTGCCGGTTTCTGGCGGCCCTTTTTCTTTGCGCGGCACGCTTTTAATTTGCTATAAAAAACGCATCAAAAAACAGAGAAGGCAATGGACAATGATTGCAAGACTTTATCACCTTTCCAGCGGCGTGCCCGTTGCCATAGATGAAGTTCCCCATTCGGGCACCGTGAGCGTCGGTTTTTATTTCAAGGTCGGCACGCGCCATGAAACGCGGAAGAACAGCGGCGCGGCGCATTTTCTCGAGCATGTGGCCTTTACCGGCACGAAAACGCGCAGCGAACGCCAGATTGACGAAGAAGCCGAAAGCATGGGCGCGCGAATGAATGCGGGAACGGGCAAAGGGCAGACTTTGTATTACATGACGGGGCAGGCGCGGGACTCATCTTCGTTTATCACGCTTCTGGGCGATATACTGTGCCATTCGGCCCTGCCGTCCGGCAAGATACGGAAGGAAAGAGGGACCATACTGGAGGAACTCATCAGCACTCATTATGACCCTGACGAGAGAATCCTGGCTATCTCGCAGGCGGCGGCGTATCCGGACAATCCGCTGGGCGCGCCAGTAATGGGGTCGCGCGGGAATGTCGAGACTATGGAACGCGGCACTTTGCTTGCGTTTAAGAACAAACATTACCATACGGGAAACCTGATCGTCTCCGTTGCGGGGAACGTGAAGGCGGCAAGAATATTGCGGGATCTGGAAACAGCCCTGGAAGACATGCCATGCGGGCCGGAAAGCGTATTCCGGAAGGCGGAATACAGGGGCGATTCCCTGCACGCGGCGCGCGTCGGCGAACAGATGCATCTTATCCTGCAGTTCAATGGATGCGCATACAACGATTCTTTGCATACGGCGCAGGAAGTTTTGGGCAACGTTCTTACTTCGGATCTTTTCAACGATATTCGCACGGAAAGGGGATTGGTTTATTCAGTGGAGGCATTCAGCGATGCGGAAATCGACAGCGGGTTGTTCCGGGTATACATGGCGTCGCGCCGGGAAGGGATGGAGAAATCCGTTCCCCTTGTTCGCGAAGCGAACAAGAGGGCCTGCGAAGAACGATTTGACGGTCAAAAGCTTAAGAGGGCGAAGGCGGTGGCCAAAACGGACATGATCGTTGCCGCCGATAAAATGGAAATGCGGATGACGATGGCGGCGTATGACCTGCATTACAACGGCAGGATAATCCACATGGAAGAAAAGGCTGCGCGATATGATGCCGTCACAGCCGCCGATATACAAATTATCGCGCAGAGGATTTTTTCATCCCGCGCTTCCGTCGTAACGCTGGGGGAAGGCAAAAAGCCGCCATTTTCTGCGGGCGATATTGTCCCCCGCCCGTCTTTGTAAGGAAGGAGCGAATAATGCTTTCCGGATTGACTGAAAAATTCCTCAAATGGGTAAAGCGCAACGGCGATCCGTTGGCGGACGCCGTTCCAAGCGACCGCATCACAACCGATTTTTACGACGGATGCCTGGGAAAGGGGCTTCTTATCCGCGCCTATGCCGAAAAAACATGGCGTGGTCTGTGGGATGTCCGTCTGACGTCTTATTATAGCGGCGATGCGTCAGGCTATCGCGCTGCGTGGGCTGATGCCGCGTTGAACGAAGGATCGTCGTTCATGGACAGCGGCCTGATGACCCTTCAGGCGATAGGCATCCTGGCGAGGTATGAAAAGAGTCTGCGTAGAGACGGATCCGCCGTACGGCGCGGGCCTGTGGACGAGATGAAGCTTAAGGACGCGATAGACCTTTTGCGCGCCTGTGACGTCGATATGTCTCGGGTCCCTTATATCAATCCTTCCCTGAAATGAAATCCGCCGTTTTTTCCGTTATATTGATTTGATATGGGTTGGCGCGTAGCGGTTGATCAGGCGATTTTCCTCCGAAAGTCGATGCGCGTATATCCGCGCGTGCCGAGATTGCCGGAAGCGTTTATTTTACACGGAAGCAGAGTGGAACCGGGATATATATCGACAGCCGTTTCTTTTGCGAACATGAGCTGGAAGATGGCGCATTCTTCAAGAAGATAGCTGAGGGAGTGTTTTTGAAATTTTTCGCGTTTGGATATCTCCAGCGCATTTCCGCGTCTCAAGGCGCGATCCCAGAAGGCATCAATTTCAAGGTTGACTTCCATGCGGAATGCCTCGTTTTGCCTATAAAGGCGCTCCATGGTTTCAAGGCCGTAGCTGTAGGCTGCGTTAGTACGCCACTGTTCCCAGCGGATCATTTCGTAGTTTGGCAGCTTGCTGATATTGCCTATATTCCGTTCTATCCAGCAGCGGCCCGCTTCTTCTGATAGCATGTAAGCGGTTTCCGGCGCGCTGCCTTCGAATTCAAGATTATGTCGCTGCAGCGTATCGTTTACGCATATCGAGACTTTCTTGAATCTTTCACCGGCCCATTGAAGGGTTGCCAGGAACTTTTCGCCTTCGTGGTATTCCTGCCCCACGCTGATCTGCAGGCGCGCATTGTCAAAAGCGCGCCATCCGGCGCCATTTTTAACCTTGACGATATAAAGATCAGAACCGTTCATCTGCTGTCGTTTCCTCAGGTTTTTTCAGAACGCGCCAGAGAACATTGAACATGTTGCGCTGTATATTCGCATTGACCGGATCAACGCGGATTACGCCCCGGCAAACGTCAGCGCTTTCATTGGCGATGCGATTGCCATAGACAAGCGTTACGCGATTGATAAAAAAGTCTTTCGGGATGTACCTATATTCCTCAAGCGGACCAACGATATGAGTATTTCCTTCCTTGATAAGCTGCCGCATTTTGATCCCATCAGCCCTTATCCTTCTGTACATGCCGTTAACGGCAGGGGGTGAAACGCTGTCATCGGCGAACATAACGAGCAGTTCGGGGTTTTTGATGCTTCTAAGATGTTCGTAAGCGTCTTCCAGCAATCTCAGATATGCCTGCTCATGATTTTTTCCGCTCGTGTAATAGACAGGGTAGTCATCTTTCTCCAGGCCTTTTTCAGTAAAAGTGACGCCTTCTTTTCCAAGGGCGTGAATGATTTTGGACAGCGTCTGGCTGTTGGGCTTGTGCGCGCCGTTTTCAATGCGGGCGATGCCGGTCTGGGACAGGCCGGCCCGGTCGGCCAGGTCCTGCTGTGACCAGCCGAGGAGCGCGCGTGCCGCGCGAATTTGCTCAATAGTTGCCATATTCTTTAATCCTTAGAATGCGGTTTATAAAGGGGTTTTATCTTATTGTCTATAAAAAATGCATTTTTATAAAAAAAATATTACAAAAATGTTGACATAAGAAGATAAATAGGATAAAACATGCATAATTCGCTATTAAATATAGCATGTAAGGACGACAGACTTTAAGGTTCTCCTCGCACATGTTCCCCACACACACAGGAGAAACGGGGGCCGTTTCCGAAAGGAAGCGGCCCTTTTTTTCTTTGTTTTTCTAGACTTTAGGCCAATAAACGGCTATGGCAAGGTTATGCCCGAACTGCCCGAAGTCGAGACTATCTGTCGCGCTATGGCTCCAGTTCTGGAAGGGCGCAGGGTAGCGGGCGTTTTTACAGGCCGCTACGGCCTGCGGACGCCCTTTCCTTGCGGACTGGCCCGGAAACTGGCCGGGCGGCGCATTCTGGCTTGCCGGCGGCGGGCAAAATATATCCTGCTGGAACTGGACGACGGGGCGCAGCTGGCCCTGCATTTGGGCATGTCGGGTCGTATCCTTATTGTTGCAGGGCCACATTACAAAAGACAAAAACACGATCATCTGGTCCTGACGCTGGAAGGGGGCGATCGGATCGTTCTGAATGACCCTCGCCGCTTCGGCATGGTTTTTTTCGTTACAGACGGCGGCGATAGCGGCCCGAGCCGCGCATTGACCAAAATGGGGCCGGAACCGCTGGAAAGTGAATTCCATGCGGAAGGCCTGCTGCGCTCTTTGGCAGGACGGAAGACGGCGGTTAAAAATGTTCTTCTGGATCAAAAAATCGTCGCAGGCCTGGGGAACATATATGTCTGTGAAGCTCTGTTTTATGCGGGCATTGATCCGCGCCGCGCCGCCGGATCGCTGACGGCGGATGAGGCGAAACAACTTGTGAAATCAATAAGAAAAGTACTGCGCGCCGCGTTAAAGGCTGGCGGCAGTACGCTCAGGGATTACCGGAAAGCCGATGGCGGAAGCGGTCTTTTCCAGCATGAATTTTCTGTTTACGGCCGCGCCGGCGCGCGTTGCCCCGGGTGCGATTGTGCTATAAAGAAGACGGGAGGAATCAGGAAGATTCCGCAAGGCGGCCGTTCAACATTTTACTGTCCTGTCAGACAGGAATGAAAATGGGAAAAACAATTATTATTCTTGGTTTTGTGTTTCTAACCGGAGTTTTTATGCGCGGGGCGTTCGCGCAGGGTGAAAGCGGATCTTATGCTTTTCTGCATGGTATGGAAGATATTCCCTTGATGGCAGGCCTTTATGAAATCCCGGAAGAAAGCCTTGTATTTGACAAGCCGGAAGGACGCATTGTTCACGCCGCCGCCGCTTCGGAAAGTGCGGGCAGGGAAGAAATAGAGGCTTTTTATAAAAATACCCTGCCCCATATGGGCTGGCATGCCGCGGGGATGGGCGCTTTTGCGCGGCGAGGGGAGGAATTACAGATACTCGTACAGCAGGATGAAGGCTACAGCCTTGTCCTATTTACGGTTTTGCCTGTTCCTGCGGCGGGTGACTGATCTCTCTCTTTTTCTTGACAGAGCCCTTGTTTTTCGCGTAAAACTGCCGGGTTCAAAGAAAATCGGCGACCCGGATAAGACTTGGGGGACCGGTAAGTTTAAGAGGAAAGAAGGAATTTTAAGAACATGGCAAATCACGCTTCGGCCAGAAAAAGAATCAGACGCAATGTACGCCGCGCCGTCATCAATGGCGCGCGCGTCAGCAATGCCCGTACGCAAATTAAAAGAGTTGAAGCGGCGATCGCAGCGGGCGACAGCAAGAAAGCCGAAGAGGCTTTTAAAAAGGTTCAGCCTGTTCTTGCGCGTGCCGCTGTTAAAGGTACGCTCGACAAAAAAGCCGTATCCAGAAAAATGTCCCGCCTTTCCGCGCGCATCAAGGCTTTGAAAAAATCCGCGTAATATTTCAAGCTTACGTCCCTGTCCATCGGAATTTTTTTAGACCGGATCCGGTTTCCGGGCGGGTGGCTCTGTGCGTAAAATAACTGGAAAAAAAATTTCTTTTTTTGCGTTCCTCTTTTGGTCTCATTGCATTCGATTGGAAATCTGGCTACGGTCGACCCCACGCGCTGATAAGGGTTTCCGGCATTTCAAATGGTGCGGGAATAAATAATAAAAAGCGTGGAATGAAGGAGGAAAAAAAGGCTGAAAAAGTAGTTGAAGAATTTTTGGACTTCTCTATAGTTCTCAGTCTCAGTCCTTTAATTATCGAAGAGTGGAATGCTTGGATGCAAACATCGCGTGATGTTTGCGGCGGGGTTTTTGCGCCTTGCTTCATGCGTTCTGTGTGTGTGGTACATTATAATGCAGGATCTCAGGAGACCAGAATGTCAGAAGTTTTAGCAGGCGGCGCATCGACGGCCAAAAAGCAGGACAACCGGAAAGTTTCATTCGCGCCCGCCCCGGAGATTCTTGAGCTGTGGAATGGCGTCCATGCTTCCTTGCGCGGCGAGTTCGGCGAGGCCGTCTTCCGCAGCTGGCTGAAACCACTGACCTTGCAGGCATATTATCACGGCACGCTGGAAGTATCGGTTCCCACGCGTTTTATGCGCGACTGGATACAGACGCATTACGCGGCGCGTATCCTTGAGATGTGCGCAGCGAAAGATCCGGAAATTCGCCGCATGGAAATTGTTGTCGTGCAAAGCCAGCTCAGCAGCGGCGCCGAAGATGGCAAACAGAGCAAGGGGCTGCCCCAGGCGAAAGCCAACCAGAATCAGCTGATGCAGGATATTGAGGACAGCGTTCCCGGTCTGTCGTCGTCGTTCGATCCGCGCTTTACCTTTGATACATTCGTCGTGGGCAAGCCGAACGCGCTGGCGCATGCGGCGGCGCAGCGAATCGTGGGCAGCCAGAACGTGCCGTTTAACCCGCTTTTCTTCTACGGCGGCGTTGGAATCGGCAAGACGCATTTGATGCACGCCATCGGATGGGCGATGAAGAAACAATGGCCCGACCGTCAGGTCATGTACCTGTCGGCTGAAAAATTCATGTACCAGTTCGTGCGCGCGCTGCGTTCGAAGGATACGATGAGCTTCAAGGAAGCGTTCCGGTCCGTGGACGTTCTGATGATCGACGACATTCAATTCATCAGCGGCAAGGAATCGACGCAGGAGGAGTTCTT
>JACQIJ010000127.1 GCA_016198545.1 Pseudomonadota bacterium | reverse complement strand
CATCCGATACGTCCGGAAAAGGAAACAAGGCATGGATTCCCGAATCTAGCGCATCCAGCAATGCGAGAAGCAACACCGAACTCCTCACTATGGGATTCAATGGCATCGAATCACAGAACGACAACTCTGAAATTTTTTCCGAGTTTATGAAACAACACGGCCCCCGGCAGAACGAACCAATCTTTCAAAAATCCTTTATGGACGCCTTTACCGAGCCAGGAGACATTGAACACTCCTCCCGCGCTGCCCATCAGAAAGATCTGTTGCTGCAAGCAGGCGTGGTTTTCGAAGAGGAACGAGATAACTACTCAGCCCAATTCCGAACTATCGGAAAAGACGATGCTGATGCCGAATACAGAAGGTTGTTTGGAAACAACCCAACGCTTGCAGATCATCTCCACAGGATGGGCGTTACCGATACACTGATCATGGGGCAGGTATCGTATTATTGTGCTCTTGAAACGAGTGTCGGGGCCGCTGCCAAGGGCTTTAGCCCCACGCTGATTTCCGATCTATCTCTGAGTTGGGTTTATATACACGACCCCACTATGAATACCGAACAGCCGACGCTGGTTTGGAGAAAAACCAGGGACAGGGGCGGCAACGACCTAGGTATCGATCCCAACCACCGGAGACGCATACAGGAACACCTTGAAGAAATCACAGCACCGAATGAAGCGCACAAGCGCGGATTGGAAGGCGAACAGCTTCGCGCTGTGAAGGACTTGGAGATCGGAAATGCGACCGTCGCAATACCGGGACTCGACCGGGAGAATTCTGACAACGCCCTGCAAATACCTCAAAAATACGTTCCCGCAATGACAGCAAAACCCGGGCTATGAGATTACTCCACCACCAGCGCCACCCGGTTTCCCGGCAGGCGCTGGATGCGTCCCGCAAGCTCGAGTTCCAGCAGAACGGTCTGGGCAAGGGCAACGGTCAAGCCGCCGTCGCGGATCAGATCATCGATTGAAACCGGCGTCGCGGACAGGACGGAAAGCACTGCTTCCCGCGCCTCATCAAACATCTGCGGGTCGTCATCGCCGGTCACGACTGGAACGCTGAAATCATTCGCCGCCGAATCGGCAAAACCCTTCGTGCGGTTGAAGCTCAATAAATGTTCGAGGATGTCGTCCGCGCCGCGGATCAACTGCGCGCCCTCGCGTATCAAATGGTTCGGCCCTTCCGCGCGAGGATCCATCGGGTGGCCGGGCACGGCAAACACATCGCGCCCCTGTTCGCCCGCGAGCCGCGCGGTGATAAGGGAGCCGGAACGCATCGTCGCCTCTACCACGACAACGCCCGCCGATAAACCTGAAACAATGCGGTTGCGGCGCGGGAAGCTTTGTGCGAAGGGCTGCTGGCCCAGCGGGCTTTCGGCAACGATCAGACCGCGTTCCCGGATCGCCTCGTATAATTTCTGGTTTTCCGGCGGGTAGACGACATCGATGCCGCCCGCAACCACGGCGATCGTTCCGGTATCGAGCGCGCCGGTATGCGCCGCCGTATCGATGCCACGCGCGAGGCCGGAGACGATGATCTGCTCCGCCCTGCCCAGATCGCGTGCGATTTTCTCTGCGAATTTTTTGCCATTCAGCGACGCATTACGCGCGCCGACCATGGCAATGCAGGATTTGTTCATCAGGGCGGAATTGCCGATATAAGACAAAACCGGCGGCGCATCGTCGAGCGCGGACAGCGCCAGCGGGTAATGTTCGTCGGCGGCGGTGACGATATCCCCGCCTATCCTGCGCAGCGCCCCATATTCCTTTTCGATCACATCGGCGGACGGAATGGCCAAAGGCTTGCTGCGCCCGCCGCGCGCGGCCAGCGCAGGAATCCTCTCCAGCGCCTTCAACGCCGAACCGTAAGCCTCGACCAGCCGGTAAAAGCTAACCGGGCCGACATTTTCAGCGCGGATCAGCCGCAGCCACGCCAGCCTTTCGGCATCGCCAGCCGTTTTCGCTTTCACGCTTTTAAGCAATGACATGGGCGATAATTAACCACGAATGGCGGCGAAAGAACACAGATATTTTAGTCTTTCTTCTTGCCGATTTTCAGCTCTTCGCCCTTCAGCAAACGGCGGATATTGTCCTTGTGCCTGTAAAACACGAACACGGCAAAAAATCCGCAGAGCGCGGGCAGGTATTCCGTGTGGTGGTTGACCAGAATTGTAAATGAACCGTCCGCTTCCGTATAAGACGATGGCGCAACAAAGAAAAGCTGCGCCAGCATCGGGCTTAAGCCGATCGCCGTCAGCGCGGCCAGCGATGAATAGCGGAAGATGGCCGCCACCGCCAGCCAGATCGCGCAACACAACAGCCCCAGCCCCGGCGATAGCGCGAACAGAATGCCCAGCGTCGTCGCCACGCCCTTGCCGCCCTTGAATTTCAGCCAGACCGGAAACAGGTGGCCGAGAAAAGCGCCGGCCGCCGCCGCGAGTCCCGCGTCATAAGTCATCATGAACTGCGCCAGAGCAACCGCCGCCGCGCCCTTGCCTCCGTCGAGCAGCAGCGTCAGCGCCGCGAGTTTTTTGTTGCCGGTGCGCAGCACGTTCGTCGCGCCGATATTGCCGGAGCCGATGGCGCGGATGTCCCCGTACCCCGCCAGCCTCGTCAGCACGAGGCCGAACGGGATCGAGCCGAGGAAATACCCGATAAAGAAAAAAGCATAGGTCATATTTGATTAATGTACAAAAAATCCTTTTAAATCAAGCACATTTTAAGGGTTTGCAAATATTGACATAATATAAAATGCCTGCCATACTGGCCCGGATTTAACCGATTGGACGGGGCGCAACGGATGAACAAAAGGCAACTGAAAAAAATTGCAAAAAGGCAAACGGCAATACACAAACCTTTGGTCATGGCATATATCGGCGATGACGACCCGCACCGCAGGGATAGCAAGGCAGCTACCGGACTGGCAAAAATCACTGCGGAAATATTGAATGGACGCCATATATACGTCGACGAAAGAATGCTGGAAACAGCGTTTCCTGGCATGAGGAGCACGAAAGAACGCCTGCATGCTTACCTCCGGCAGTGCGGAAACCCTGATATCGTTATAGGAACGCACGCAAGGCATGCGCCATGGAGTGAAGAACATCGTCCGGCAGTTATTGTCAGTTCAATTAACGAATCACTATCGGATATATTCGGCTTGGCAGATAGGGATCTGGTTCCGCACCACCTGACGCAAAACCCCCTCGAAAAAGAAAGGCAGGAGTTTTTGCGGCGCTATCCGCGCATCAACAACCCCCTTGTCGCCGTTATGATGGGTGAAGGTTTTTTTCTGGCAATAATGAAAAAGGATCCAGAGAGATCGGAAAGAAGCTCCTTGGCGTTGCCGACGCCTATCCCGAGATCACCTTCTTTATATGCCCCGGCCGCCGCACAGGAAACGCAGATTCTTACCTTATCCGGTATTTAAAGGGACGCGCGCCCAAGATGAAAAGCAGAATCTCGATTGTCAATGTTAAATACGAACACGCAATAAAGGAGTACAATCCTTATCTGGGGCTTCTGGCTCATGCAGATCATATTGTAGTAGCGGGAAATTCTTGTTCTCTTGTCAGTGAAGCCCTTTTTACAGGGAAAAACATCTATATTTATGAACAGCGCAGCAGTTATAATGAATTGCGCGCTGAAAAATATGTGTCGGATGTTTTAGAACTCCCCGACAACAAGCCATTTCCTACAACGCCTATGAAACGTCTTGATATAACCCGGTCGGTGGCAGAAAGAATCGCCCATAAATACCAACAAAAGGCACAGACCGATTTCAGAAAAATGACCCGCCGGAATCTGACGCAATATATAGAAACACTGAAACGAAGCGAGCCAAGATTAGTTCCAGTCTAAGACTCCGGCAACTATCGCTTCCGGGTCAACAACAACTCCAGCGCCGCCATGCGGGCGGGAACGCCGTTGCGGACCTGCTGCAAAATCAGCGAACGATCCGGATCGTCCGCCACATCGTCCGCGATTTCCACGCCGCGATTCATCGGGCCGGGATGCATCACCGCCGCGCCGGGCTTTGCATGAGCGAGTTTTTCCAGCGTCAGGCCGTAATGGCGGAAATAAGCGACTTCCGATTCAATCAGGCCCGCCTGCATCCGTTCTTTCTGCAAACGCAGCATCATCACCGCATCGCAGCCTTTAAGGCCCTCTTCCATCGTCTCGAATTTTTTTACGCCCTCCGCCGGGAGTTTGTCGGGCAGCAATGCTGGCGGCGCGACGATATGCACGTCCGCGCCCATCTTGCGTAAAAGGATCATGTTGGAATTGGCGACGCGGCTGTGCGCGATATCGCCGCAGATTGCAACCGTCAGCCCTTCAATCCGCCCGAACCGGCGGCGCAGCGTCAGCGCGTCAAGCAGAGCCTGCGTCGGGTGTTCACGCCACGAATCGCCCGCATTGATGACGGGGCAGTTGACGTGCTTGGCCACGAATTCCGGCGTTCCGTATTCCGTGTGCCTTATTATGATGGCGTCGGGGCGCAGCATCGCGTGCAGCGTCAGGACCGTGTCGCGCAGCGTCTCGCCCTTCTTGACAGAGCTTGTGGCAATATCGATGTTCACCCAGTCTGCGCCGAGGCGCTTGGCTGCCATTTCAAACGATGTGCGCGTGCGCGTTGAATCCTCGAAGAACAGAGACAGCACCGCGCAACCGCGCAGGATGTCCGGCTTGAAGGATTTATCGTCCAGCCGGTCGGCGTAATATTCGGCGCGGGACAGGAGCGCGCGGATCTCTTCCGCAGACAGCGGCGCAATTCCGATCAGGTGATTCTGAGTAAATGCTTCCGGCATGGCTGTAGCCTTTTTTGCTGCAAGGGTCATGGACGCATTATATGGGGTCGCCATGAACGCACAAGCAGGGATTAAAGGATCCCCTTGCCGCGCAACTCCTTTATTTCGGCATCCGTCGCTCCCAACAGGGTTTTCAGCACGACATCCGTATCCTGCCCCAGAACGGGCGGCGCATATTCATATACGACAGGCGTCTCTGACAGTTTCAGGGGGCTGCCGACAAGATCGGCGAGCAAGCCGGACTGCGCGTGGGGAAGCGTTATTTTCATTTCACGCGCCTTTATCTGCTCCTCCGCGAAAACACGATCCATAGTGTTGACGGGACCGGCAGGCACATCAATGGCGCGGAACGATTCTATCCAGCGCGCCGTCGTTTCTCTGGCAATAAGCGTAGCGATAAGGGACGCAAGCGCGTCGCGGTTTTCTACGCGCGCGGGGTTGGTGGCGAATTTTTCATTTCCGGCCCAGTCCTGGTTCAGGATCTTCGCAAAGCGACGGAACTGCGCGTCGTTGCCGATGGCTATGACGATATGCCCGTCTGCGGTTTTGAAGGATTGATAGGGCACGATTGTCGGATGCGCATTGCCCACGCGCGGCGCAGTTTTGCCCGATGTCAGGTAATACTGGGCGATGTTCACCGTGCCCGCGAGCGTGCAATCGGTTAAGGCCAGATCCACCATCTGTCCCTTCCCCGTTTCATCGCGATGACGCAATGCCGCCAGAATCCCGGTGGCGGCATAAAGCCCCGTCATCACATCGCTCAGGGCAACGCCCGCTTTTATCGGCTCCCCGCCGGGCGCCCCCGTGGCAGCCATCAGCCCCCCCATCGCCTGCGCCACAAAATCATAGCCCGGCTCATCCGCCAGCGGCCCCGTCTGCCCGAAACCCGTGATAGAACAATAAACGATATGCGGATGGCGCCCATGAACGCTTTCAAAATCCAGCCCGTATTTTTTCAGCCCGCCGGTTTTGAAGTTTTCGATGACGACATCGGATTTTTTCAGCAGGCCGTGAATGATGTCCTGCCCCTCCGGCTTTGAAATATCAATGGATACGGATCTTTTGTTGCGGTTGCAGGAAAGGTAATAGGCGCTTTCACCCGTATCCCGCCCAGCAGCGTCTTTCAGATAAGGAGGTCCCCATTTCCGCGTGTCATCGCCTTCGCCCGGCTTTTCCACTTTTATGACGTCCGCGCCGAGATCGCCGAGTATCTGCGTACAAAGCGGCCCCGCCAGCACGCGGGACAGATCAAGCACCCGGATTCCCGCCAGCGCGCCTTTCATCCGAGCATTATCCGGAACGAAGAAAACCTTATGATGCCCGCAATCAGAATGCCGATGGCGAAACCGGGGCCGGCGGGAATTTTCAGGTTAATAAAATCAGGCCGCTTCGCACCTGTTTTTTTCTGAAAATAAAACGCATAGACAAAACCATGAATCAACGCCGCCATTGCGCCCGCAGCCATGGCCAGCATGACGCCGTCAGCCCCCAGCCAGAACCCGGCAGCCCCCAGAAGCTTCACATCACCCAGCCCCAGCGCGTCCGTATCGTAGATTTCGTTGGCCACCGCCCGCAGGAGATAAAGAGTGGAAAAACCTATCACCCCGCCTACGATCATCGCCTGAAAAGACATAAATGAATTCAGGGTTGTCAGATGAAAGACAATGGCCAATGCGGCAAAGCCCAGAACCATCTCATTCGGCAGAAGCCGCGTCTTCATGTCGGTCGCGGATAACAAAAAAAGCAAAATGATGCCACCCGCCAGGCACAGCAGGGCTACCCAACTCAACATATCCGGTGCATGCTCCCTTCCATCTTCAACGAGTGTCGCACAGTGCCCGTCTCCTCCTCAATGGGCATAAACCAGAATGCTTATTCCATATTGGCGCATCTTCTTAGGGGTAATTTTATGAAATTCGGTGGATAGCTTTGGAAGAATCGTTGCAAGTGCCTGATTTACCGTCTTAACTGATGCTAATCAGTGTGTGATTCTGTCTGCGGGCAGGGCAGCGCGCTTTGTATTTTTTGTCATGCGGTCTCGTAATATGGCGGATAAAGCAAAAATTCTGTTCGTAGAGGATAATGATTTCGTCAGGATGCAGATCATCAAATTTCTCGAGGACGCTTCTTTTGAGACGCTGGAAGCAACGGAAGGCGGCAACGCGCTCGAAATGATGGCAACGAATGATAACATTGCTCTGGCCATCGTTGATGTGCGGATGGAGCCCGTCGGCGGCTTTGAGTTCGTCAAGGAACTGCGCAGCAAGGACATCAGAACGCCGGTCATACTGGTCACCGGCGACCAAAACACCGACCTGCTGGAAAAAGCCGGAAAACTGGGCATCAGCGCAGTTCTTATGAAGCCGGTGCAAAAAGACAGGCTAGTGAAAACGGTTACAAAAACAATTGACCACGCGAGGCGCGGAAATTGATGCGCACACATCAGAATAGAAAAGTGTCTTTGTGGAATAAATTGTTCCTGAGCATCGGGCTGATATGCTCTCTGTCGCTGTTCGGATCATGCGCTCCCGTCGACGTGCCGGGCGCGCGCAACGTCAACATCCCCGCGCCGACAACTGCGGATGAAAGAGCCGAAGCCATCAATGAAAGGCCCGACAGCGTCCTGTATCTGCCGCTGGGCAACGACGTTCTCGTTCCGGAGATGGCCCCTGACGATCCGCTTCCGAATGTCAATGTCGGGCCCTTTGAATTGCGCTCGGAGACGCTGGCGGGCGCGCTGCAACTCATCCTCGCCGATTATGATGTGCCGCTTGCCTTTGAGACGGATGAAGGCCTAACCCGCCGCATCACGGTTGCCAGTCTGCACGGCCCTTTAAGCCACGTCATTCGCCGGATTTGCGCCCTTGCCGACCTTTACTGCGCTTACGAAGACGGCATTCTGACGGTGAAGGAAAAGCAGACCTTTACCGTCAAGATACCGCCGATCAGTCAGGATGCGGCTTTCATGGACAATATTGCGGTCGGCCTCAATGCTATTCTGGGCGGCGGCGGATCGCCGATCATCGACAGGTCCACGCGTACCATCGTTTACGAAGCGTCGCACCGCTCGGCGGAACTTGCGGAGCGTTATTTCCAGCGCATGCGCACCAGCACGGCATTGATCGTCTTTGAAACCTATATCTGGGAAGTGGGCCTGAACAGCGGCAATTCCTCGGGCGTACGGTGGGACACTATCGACACGTTCGGAAAATTTGTGGGCAATCTCGACATCAACGGCGCGATCGGCGCAGACTTTTCAAACCCGATCAGCATCGGCCTTCCTACAACGCAAGGGGCAAGCGGCGGCCCGTTTGTTCCCTCGGATATCTTTGAATTCCTTTCCACGTTCGGCGCCGTCAAGACGATTTCGCAGCCGCAAATCACCGTTCTGTC
The DNA here is from genome assembly GCA_016198545.1 of Pseudomonadota bacterium. Lineage (GTDB taxonomy): Bacteria > Pseudomonadota > Alphaproteobacteria > Micavibrionales > Micavibrionaceae > JACQIJ01. The sequence continues at coordinate 7,386 of JACQIJ010000127.1, read as the reverse complement.
CGGATCGGAAGCCAAGCTGCGTGCAGCGGATACGGAAAACTACGTCAAGCGCGTCGCGGAAACGATCGATGACGGGCAGTCCACGACATCCGTCGAAACGGATTCGGTCGATACGGGCTTTACCATCACGATAAAAAGCGCGTGGGATAACGCGACCGTTTACGCCGACATAGAAATCTCTCTGACCGACGTATCTGATATCGAGGATTTCGATTTTACCTCCGGCGGCGGCGGAACGACCACGGTGCAGCTGCCGAAAACGACCGAACGTGAACTGAAAACGCAGGTGCGCATACGCCCCGGGGATTCGCTTCTGATCGCCGGACTTGTGCGCGAAAGCGACTCCTTTGACAAACGCGGCATCGGCCTGATGAGCCCGATCATCCCGTCATCCCGCACGGCAGAATCTTCGAATCTGGAACTTGTATTCCTGTTGCGTCCGCGCGTCATCGTATTCACGAGCCCGACGGAGAGGGATCACTACAACAGCGTGCGCGGCGCAGCCGTGCGGCAACAGGTTATATCTCATCGCCCGGCGGCGGCCGACAGTCCGGTCAGTCACGATGCGATCAGCGCAGAGCCTCTCATGGGATCGGTGCCGGTCGATATCCTCAACCCCGGCAGCGCAAGCAGGTAATGGCATGAAGACATTGCTCAAAAAAACCCTGAGGGCAATCGGCGTAACGGCCTTCGCGACCTGTCTGCATATATCGCCCGCGGGCGCAACCGCCTTCAACGACCCTTCCGCCCGCGGCGCGGGTGGCGGCGGCGACATCATCGCCGTCGAGCCGGAGATAGAAGGTGGCAGCGTCAGCATCGGAGCAACAGCGCAGGTAGTCGTCCTGTTCAGAAACGACAGCGGCCGCCCGATCACGACAGGTGCCATACAGCTATACCCCTCCTCTACGGTGTCGGGATCCGTTTCCCTCAACCAGTGCAGCCAGGAAGAGTTGCCTGCCGGCGCCGTGTGCGCCGTCGCCGTTTCCGTGAAAGGATTGCAATCCGGCCCCTGGCGCGTGGAAATGCTGATGCGTCATTCCGGGCGCGCGCGCCTTGTAACGGCGACCCTGTCGGGACAGGTTGACGCGGGCGAAGGCGCCTCCGAGAAATTCATAAGCGATGTGGAGGCCATTCCTTCTGAAATCGACTTCGGAAGCCTCGAAAGCGCGCAGCCGATAATCAAGGGCGTCGTCCTGCGCAACGTAACATCGGAATCTATCGATATTAACGCAGTCTACGTTGAAGCAGCCGACCGCGCCGGTTATTCGCTGCGCACTGATTGTTCGCAACTGACGCCGGGGCAGGCCTGTATCGTCATTCTGACGTGGTCGCCGATTCTGAAGGGTCAGGCGACCGGCGTTCTTCTTATCGATCACACCGGCCCGACAACGGTCGCCAGCGTCAATCTGAATGGAAAGTATGAGCCAAAAGACACAAGCGAAGCCAAGGTGTTTCCCGAAGCAGTGCCTGGCAAAGGCCTTCTCGTGGGCTCGCAAAGCGAGGTCGACTTTGGAAGCGATATTGCGACAACGTCCGCTATAACGGTTTCTCTTGTAAACGTGGGAGATGCGCCGCTGAAAATAAAAGATATCCGCCTGGGCAGCGGCGATGGCGGCATCAGCATCAGCAAGAAAGGATGCGTGGCCGATTTGATACTCGATCCTGTCGAAGCATGCCCGCTGACGCTGACATGGTCGCCGGTCCGTGAAGGGGACATCCTCGACGACGTGCAGATTCTTCATGACGGAGCGCGCGGCATCCTGGTTCTTCCCGTTAAAGGATCCGCCGCCACAATCATCAGCCAGGATACGAAAGCCATACGAATCGCTGAGGGAAGCGGCACGGCGACCCTTGCATCGGGCGACTCTTCAGTTGCATCCGATGTTGTCGTTGTCAGAGACGACAACATCGATCCGGCCAGCGTTCTGGATGGTTTTGTCGTAACATCCCATGCGCCGACGCGTGCCATCATCTCCGGCCCCGGCGGCAGCCGCATCGTCTTCAACGGGGAGGACGTGGTCATAGGCGGATTTGTATGGAAAGTTAACATAAGAGCAAGCGGAGTAGAATTCCGTAGCAAAGACGAGAAAGTGCTGCTTCTTTTTGACCGCTCTTTATCTTCCGTTAACCGGACATCTTCACAATCGGGTAGTAGTGGCGGCACTTCCGGCGCGACATCTGCGTCGGCAAGCACAAACAGCCAGTAGCCTGGTTGGGAACCGATGAGCGAAAACGACGCGCATGAAGAAAATAAAAAGGCCCCCCCGCCGCTCCCCGAAGGAGTGGACGGGGATCGTCGCGAGCGCGTGGAGCGGCGCAAAGCCTCCGGACAGCCGCCGGATGGCGTTGAACGCCGCCAATGGCAGGATCGCCGCAAGCTACGCGCACGCGAGGGGCGCGAACGCTACCTCGACATGGTTCAAAAAGAACGCGTCATGCTGGTGGATCAGGGCGTGTCGCGTTCTACCGAACAGCTTCTCGATATGGCGGGCGCCGCTGCTTTTTCCGAACAGGAAGAAGAAGGGGTGCGCGACCGCGCCACGGGAGACCTGCTGCGCTCGATCCTGCCCGTGCAGTCATGGCAGCCGCTGAGCATTCATCTGATTGGCCTGACGCAGGGCGTCCTGCGCATCGCCCCGCTGCATGAACTGAATGAACGCCAGATGAAATCGCTCCTGTCCACCGCGCAGCGAAGCGGATTTCAGGTTGAAAAAATTGAAGCCGAGGTTTGGGACCGGGCGGAACTCCTTGAAACGCTGCGCAAGGTACAGGATCTGTCAGCCGATCGCTGCGAAAAAACCCTGGCGCAGTGGTTGAACGACATCGATAACGGTCTTCTGCTGAACCAGTTCCAGCGCGACATGCTGGCTGAAGCCCTGCAAATGCGCGCATCGGATATCCACCTGCTGCAGGATAACAACCCCGATACGCCGAACTGGATAAAATACCGCATTGACGGCGACCTCGTGCCTCAGCATCTCCTGCCGCCCGAGGCCATGGCGCGTCTGACAACGCTCCTGAAGCGTGACGCCGGCCTGAACTTCGGCGATAAAACAACGCCCAAGGACGGTCGTTTCGGGTTCACATGGCAGGGCCGGAATATCGACGTCCGCGTTGCCGCCGGCCCACAGGCGCAGGAGGGTGAAAAACTGACATTGCGCCTTCTCGACCGCGCCTCTCTTAAAGGATTCGACGATCTTTTCCGTCGCCATGCGGATGTCGGCGATTATCTGGCGAAGCTTCTGTCGCCGGAGATCAAGGGCGGCGGCGGGCTCATCCTGCTTTCAGGCCCGACCGGATCGGGTAAAACGACAACGCTTTACGCCTGCGTGCAGCAAATCGATCGCCGCCGCAAGCACGTTCTGACCATCGAGGATCCGATCGAATACGAGTTGCGCTACGCCACGCAATGGCAGGTGCGCCCCGGAATGCCGGGCGGCAGCTTCGCGGATCTGATCCGCGCCGCCATGCGCCATGATCCCGATTACATCATCATCGGCGAGATGCGCGATTCCGACACGGTCGAAACCGCATTGCGCGCCGCAGAATCGGGCCATACCGTTATCTCCACCATTCACGCCGACACCGCCCTGCAGACATTCGAGCGCCTGCGATCCCTGATGCCGCCGGAACGGGAGCGGTCATCGACCTATACGCTGGCGCAGCAGGTCAAGGCCATCATGAACCAGCGCCTTGTCCGTGTTCTGTGCCAGGGATGCGCGCATCACAGCGCCGCAGCCGAAGCCCTGAACGAACATGAAATCCATATGCTTGGCATAACCCCTGACACCACGGTGCGGACGCATAACGCTTCGGGCTGCGACTTATGCAGCCGCACGGGCATTTCCGGCAGGACGCTTCTTCTGGATGCCATATTGCTGACCCTCGGGCCAGGACAAAGAAACGATATTTATGAGGCCCTTATGCGTAATATTAATGATATAATCAAAGAGAACGGCATTATCGTCCACACCCGCCGCGAAGGGTTGATCGACCTCGTCACAGGCGGCCATGTGGATCCGAAGCTTGCCGTTTCATATATGGAAGAATAAATAAGTTAAAAGCTCTGCCGGTTTATAGTCATGCAGCAATGGGTAGCGGAAGTCGCATATGATTCCCCCTCCGGCCCCAAAAAGGCCGTCGAATCTTATTACATGCCCTCGGTCGATGACGTGCGCATGGAAATCAGCAAAAAAGGCGGATATGCGCTATCCATCCGGCCGCATGAAAGATCTCCGCTGGAACGTCTCCTTGCCCGATCCAGTTGGTGGCAAGTGCAGCTTCTGCGCGGCGTGCAGTTCCGATCTACATCGACATCGCCGGGCGTGGCGCTGTGGCGAATTATCCAGGCGGAAGACAATGCCATGCGTCAGAACATTCTTGCACCTGCGCGCGAAGCCTTGGCGCGCGGCATGGGCGTCATCGACGCGCTGAAAGCCTTGCGGATATTCGATCATGGGACGCTGGCCATCCTTGCCGCGTCGGAGCGCGCCAATAAACTGCAGGAAGGCATTCCGCACGCCATCCACTCAATCACGCAAAAACGAAAGAACACGCGCGCCATCGCCGGAACGATGGCATGGCTTGGCATCGACGTCGTCATGATCGTGCAATCTCTGTTCTGGGGCAAGGACATGGTCCTGGGCTGGTTCCGCGGCAACGCGCCGACCGATGCGGAAAAGCTGGAGGAATATCTTCGCGTCGTCGATAACCTTGAACTGACATGGAACATCCTGATCGGCATTTCATTCGCCTGCGGCATTTTCCTGACGTGGTGTATTTTTTCCTTCTGGGTGAACAGAGGAAAGACAGACTGGCCGACGGCGCGGGCCGTGAGAAAAATCCCCCTGATCGGCGGCTACCTGCGCGATCTTGGATTTGCGGATTCGATGATGGCTGCCGCCCGCATGCTGCGCGGCCTCGTGCCGATCGGCGATACGCTCAAGCAATCCTCGGAAGCAACGACCGTTCCGGAAGTCGCAAAATACTGGCAAAACGCCAGCGTCGAGCTGGAACGCGGCGTCATGCTGGGCGCAGCGCTCGACCATGAACCCCTGAACCGCAGCGAAAGGCTGGAACTGGCCAGCTTGTCCGACCTTTCTCAAGTTGCTACAGTATTGGAGTCCGTTGCGGAAATGCGTGCCGCGGCGGCAAAGACGAAGCATGCCCTTATCGTGTGGCTTGCTTTCGGCCTTACCGGTGTTTTTCTTGCCATCGCCTTTGGCAGCGCCATCTATGCCCTGACAGTTATGAATATGGGCCTGGACAGCATGATGGGCGGTCTTATGGAAGGAGCGTTATAATTTGGATCTGTCGGTCAAGGACAAGCTCATCGGCAAAATAAAGCCAAAGCAAAAGCAGGAAGACGGCGATTCTTCCGCGAAAAGCGACGTTGCGCCCGCTGCCCGTCCAAAACCCGGCATTGCCGATTACATCACAGGCGAAGCCAAAACCTTCAAGGCAAATCTGTATCCCTACTTGCCCGGCGATCTGGTGGGGGGTTCCGTTCCCCATGTGCCGGGAACAGAAATCGAGGCTGTCTGGAACGCCGCCGCGCAGGCCTGTGGGACGGAGCGCGTGCATTTCTGCTTCTCCGTCGATCAGGGGCGGTGCTGGTATCTTGCCTGCCCGTCCGCTTCGCTAGCGTCAAACCCTGACAGCTGGTGCCCGCTCGCGGCGGCGCTTCCGGGCAACAGCGAGCACTGGGATCGTGAAACCGTTTACCTGTACGAACAGGAAGGCCAGGCATCGGCATTGAGATGGGATCCGGAAACAGGCCGGATGCAGGTTTATCTGGGCGCCGCCCGGACGCTGCTGCCGCGCATCCAGAGCATGGATGCGAACTTCGTCACCGTCAATCCGGAGATGGCAACAACCGTGCCCTGGCATAACCGCGCCCTGAATACTGAAAAACTGTCGCGCGCCACAGCCGTAATGCTGCTTTACATCGGCATCGCCATCAATCTTATTGCGGGCCTGTTTATCCTGTACCAGTTTACGAGCATAGGATTCATCAAGCGCGATCTCGTCTCCGCGCATAGCGCTACGGAAAAGGCATCAACCGACCTGATGATCAATGCGTACAACGCCCTGCAAAGCGACACCATCAAGCACATGGTGCGCGTCCAGGAATTGCTCGATGCGCTTCAGAAGATAGATGGCACGCTCGTCAAGTATTCCATCGACAAGGGAAAGATTTCATGGGAAGCACTTGTGCCGCCTTCTTTCAGCAACTGCGATGGCGCGCTGGCCGGCTGCCAGATCGTGCCGGGCCTCGAAAAAGACGGGCGCGTGCGCATCAAGGGGACGCGCTGACCGGCCAACTATATGATTCTTATGTTATATTTTTGTTAATACGTTTCGTGATAAAATGGAAACTGGGTAGGGCGATAAATTGGCATTTGATTTCAAGTCGTTAGACTGGCGCAAGTTGCAGCGGCTGACCAGCACGCAGGCAATGAACGACCTCAACAATTTTCTGGAGCATCTGCCCCAGACAGCTGGGCAAACGCTTCTGGTCGCCGCGGGCATCGCGTGGGCGACGGGGGCGGCTGCCGGATTGTTCGCCACGGTTCAGGCGCGCGGCCTTGTCGAACTGCGCGCCGAACTGAAGGAAACCAAGGCCCTGCAGCCGATGGTTCCCAAAATTTCCGACGTGCCGATCAACCCAAAAGAAGTTGAAGACTTTACGAAAATCATGGCAGTCACCTACCCCGGTCTTTCTATAAAAAATCAGGGACCTGCGATTTTTATTACCGCCCAGAATACGTCAAGCTTTGGACAATTCAGGGAAGCCATCGGACACGTGCAAAACGGCGGATCCGGATGGCGCGTGTCGGTGGAAAAACTCTGCGTCGGACGGGAATGCGAACGGGAAAAACTGGCGGTTTTGTTGAAAATCAACAAAGTTTCTGTGGACAAACCGAAGTGATAATGGTTTGATTCCAGTGGTATATTGGTTTTGCGACAGTGCTTGTCTTTGGAAAGCAAACAGAAAGGTGAAATAAACAATGGATACGATGGAATGCAAACGCAGCGGGGAGCGCGGAAACGTGCTGTTTCTGATCCTGATCGCGGTGGCGCTGTTTGCCGCCTTGTCTTACGCGGTGACACAATCCACGCGGTCCGGCACGGGCGACGCATCGAGCGAGACGAGTCTTGTCAATAGTTCGACCTTAACTCAATATCCCGCAGGCATCCGCACCGGGCTTGTGCGCATGATTGTCAGCAAAGGCGCGGTAGCCGACGATCTTGCTTTCAATACGCCATCTGATTTTCCGCTGGGCAACAACAACTTTGGCGTATTTCATCCCGCTGGCGGACAGGCGACCTATCAGCTTGCTCCCGCCTACGTCATGAAATCGTGATCCCAAGGCACCTGGCACT
>JACQIJ010000136.1 GCA_016198545.1 Pseudomonadota bacterium | reverse complement strand
TAGCAGTGCAGCGTGGAGAGGCCGTGGCCCTGCTCGGCCCGAACGGCGCAGGCAAAACGACCTGCTTCTATATCATCACGGGACTGATCGGCGCGGATGCCGGCCATATAATGCTGGATGGGCAGGACATCACCGCCCTGCCGATGTACCGCCGCGCGCGTCTCGGCATCGGGTACCTGCCGCAGGAAGCGTCGATCTTCCGCGGCCTGTCGGTGGAGGACAATATCCGCGCCGTGCTGCAGGCGCAGGATTTTTCGCGGGAAGACCAGGAAACATACCTGGAAGACCTGATGGCGGAATTTTCCATCGCCCATTTACGCCGCACGCCTTCGCTGGCCCTGTCCGGCGGCGAGCGGCGGCGCGTAGAGATCGCGCGGGCGCTCGCCGGGCGGCCGCAATTCATACTGCTGGATGAGCCGCTGGCAGGCATAGACCCGATCGCGGTCGGAGAAATCCGCGACCTGATCGCACATCTTAAAGGCAAAGGCATCGGCGTCCTCATCACAGACCACAACGTCCGGGATACGCTGGATATCGTCGACCGCGCTTATATCCTGCATGACGGGCATGTCCTGCACGAGGGCACGCCGGCGGAAATCGTCGCGCACGAAGATGTGCGGCGGGTCTATCTGGGCGAAGGGTTTTCGCTCTGATACGCATCTGTAATCCGGCACGCAGCCGTGGTAAAATAAACGTATGAGCACTATCTCCCAGCGCCTGGATCTCAGGCAGACCCAGAGCCTTGTCATGACCCCGCAGCTGCAGCAGGCCATCAAGCTGCTGCAGCTCAACAATATGGAACTGTCAGAATTCATCGAGGGCGAGCTTGCGCAAAATCCGCTGCTGGAAAAGGCGGAAGCCGAAGGCGGCGGAGAAACGGACAAACCCGCGGAGCAGGAAGAAAAACGCGACAGCATGGAAAACGAATTCGACCAGGCATGGACGGGCAATGAAACGGAAGGCCCGGCCCACGACATGCCCCCCGATTTCGACCCCGGAAGCCCGATGGCCAACGTCGGCGCGGGCGGAAACCGGTCGTTCGACGATATGGATGAAAGTTTCGAAAACCGCCTGAGCCGCGAAAAAACGCTGAGAGAGCATCTGCAGGAACAACTTCAGATCACGTTCGATGATCCGCGCGACCGCATGATCGGCGCATTGCTGATAGACATGCTGGATGAAGGCGGATACCTGCGCCAGGAAATGAAGGATCTTTCCGAACGCCTTGCCTGCGCGCCGGATCGGCTGGATAAAATCATCTGGCGCCTGAAGCAATTCGACCCGGCGGGAATTTTCGCACGCGATCTGAAAGAATGCCTGTCCGTGCAGCTGGAAGACCAAAAAAAACTGGATGCGCCGATGAGAGCCCTGCTTGGCAATCTTGAGCTTCTGGCCGCGCACGACCATGCGGCGCTGGCGCAGAAATGCGGCGTGAACGAAACATACCTTCAGGATATGATCGGCGACATACGCGCCCTGAACCCAAAACCGGCATCGAAATTCGATCACATGATCGTGCAAACGATCGTGCCCGATGTCATCATGAAGCGCCTGCCTAAAAGCATGGGCGGGGGATGGCGCGTGGAACTGAACGCGGAAACCCTGCCCCGCGTTCTGGTCAACCAGCAATATTACGCGGAAATATCCGCCCGCGCGAAAGAGCGCAAGGACAGGGAATATCTGAGCCAGCAGCTTCAATCCGCGAACTGGCTGGTCAGGGCTCTTGACCAGCGCGCAAAAACCATTATCAAGACTGCCGCGGAAATCGTTGAGGAGCAGGATGCATTCTTCCTGTACGGCGTGGAGTACCTGAAACCGATGACGCTGAAGGACATCGCCGGGAAGATAAGCATGCACGAAAGCACCGTGTCCCGTGTTACATCCAACAAATATATAGGCACGCCGCGCGGTATATTTGAACTTAAATATTTTTTCTCGACAGCGCTTGGCGACGGCGCGGATGCGCATTCATCCGAAGCCGTGAAAGCGAAAATTAAAACCATGATCGACGAGGAAAACGTGAAAAAAATCCTGTCCGACGATGCCATCGTCGACCGGCTGAAGGCCGAAGGCATCGACATCGCGCGCCGCACGGTGGCCAAGTACCGGGAAGCGATGCGCATTCCCTCCTCCGTCCAGCGGCGGCGGCAGAAAAAGAGCAAAAAGGTCGAATAAGCCCCTTGTTCCCCGGGCCTCCGGAATGCTGTAAACAATACGGCATGCGGATAGACACTCACAGGGAAAGCGATACGGAAAACGCGGCGCGCGCGCTGGCCGGAAGACTGCGCGCGGGCGACATCTTGTTGCTGTCCGGCGACCTGGGCGCCGGAAAAACGGTTTTTGCCCGTGCGCTTATCCGCGTGATGACGGGCGATGACAATATGGATGTGCCCAGCCCGACCTTTACCCTGCTGCAGACATATGATGCGCCGGAGGGAACGCTGTGGCATTTTGACCTGTACCGGATAAAAAGCCCGGAAGAAATATATGAACTGGGGTGGGAGGAAGCGATAACGGACGGAATCGTCATCGTCGAATGGCCGGAAAAGATGGGAAGTCTTGCCCCCCGCGATGCCGTTAGGATAGAATTCCGGACGTCCCCGGAAGCCGGAAGGATTTTGACCGTCACGATTCCTGAAAAGTTGAAGGACAGGTTTTCATCATGACGCACAGGCCCGACCATGCATTCATTCTTGCCGCCGGCATGGGCGCGCGGCTGCGCCCTTATACCGATTCCACTCCCAAGCCGATGGTGTCCGTCGGGGATCGCCCCCTCATCGACCGCACGATAGACAAACTCGTCGAGGCCGGCGTTACGCATATAACGGTCAATACCCATTACATGGCCGATATCCTTGAAACGCACCTGAAAAAAAGGAGCGACGCGGAGATCCTTTTTTCGCGGGAAGAAAAACTGCTCGATACCGGCGGCGGCATAAAGAACGCGCTGCACACGCTGGGCGATAAGCCCTTTTACGTGATCGCAGGCGACAATTTATGGACGGACGGGCCGTCGGGGAACGCTTTGTTGCGGCTGGCGGATGCATGGGATCCGCGGGAAATGGATATCATCACGCTGCTGCAGCCGCTGGCGGCGATGACGCTGACCGACGGCGTCGGGGATTTCGACATGGATGCGGGCGGGCGCGTCATCCGCCGCGCGGATAAAAGCGGCCGGTACATGTGGACGAACATCCGCATCAACGCGCCGGATATCTTCAGGAACGCGCCGGACGGGCCTTTTTCATTCATTGGCCTTATGGACGAGGCCGAGGCAAAGGGGCGTTTTTGCGCCCTTGCCCATGACGGGGAGTGGCATCATATCAGCACGGGGCCGGATCTTGACCGCGTCAATGCCGACTTCATGAAGCGCAAAAAGACAGCATGACGGTTTATAACGTACCCGCCGGCATTCCTTTCGCGCGCGCGCTGGCCGCGGAGCTTCTGCAGCGGACGAAGGATGCGCCGCAGAAGCTGGCGTCATACCGCATATTCCTGCCCACGCGCCGCGCCTGCCGCGCGATGCGCGACGCTTTCCTGAAGGAATCCGGCGGACAGCCGCTGCTTCTACCCCGCCTGCAGCCGCTGGGCGACATCGACCCGGAGGAAATGACGCTGGAATTCGCGGCATCCGGAAGCGGTGCGGAAATGCCCCTTGCTCCCGCCGCCATGCCGCCGCTGCAGCGCCAGATGATGCTGGCCCGGATGGCGATGAAAGCGGAAGGATTCGCGCACAGCCCCGCGCATGCGCTGGAAATGGCAGGGGCGCTGGGCCGCCTGATGGACCGCATCCATACCGAAGGGCTTGATATGGCGGATCTGCCACGGCTTGCGCCGGAAGATTTCGCGGCGCACTGGCAGGTAACTCTGAAATTCCTTGAGATTATTACGGCGCAGTGGCCGGAAATCCTGAAGGAACGCGGCATGGCCGATGCGGCGTGGAAGCGGAACGAACTCATCCGCGCGCTGACGGCGCACTGGCGCATAAACACGCCGCAAACGCCTGTCATCGCCGCCGGAACAACCGGATCGATCCCCGCGACGGCCGATCTCCTGAAAGTCATTTCCGGGCTTCCCCGCGGAGAAATCGTTCTGCCCGGCCTCGACAGCGATATGGACGATGAAAGCTGGGACGCGCTTGACGACAATCACCCGCAGGCCACGCTGCGGCATTTGCTGCGGGACCTGGGCATCGAAAGGAACGGCGTTCAAATCTGGCCCGGAACGGGCGGAAACGACCCCCGCGCGCAAGCGCGCCGTCATTTGTGCCGCGAACTGATGCGCCCTGCCGCAACGACGGCGGCATGGGCGGATCTAAGCCTGCCGCAGCCGGAAAAAGCGGTAATGAAACGCAGCCTCGAAGGCGTCATGCGCCTTGACTGCAACACGCCGCAGGAGGAAGCGAAGGCCATATCCATCCTTTTGCGCCGCTCACTGAATGACAAAGGAAAAACCGCCGCGCTGGTAACGCCGGACAGAGGCCTGGCCCGCCGCGTCGCCGCGCACTGCCGCCGCTGGAACATCGAAATCGATGACTCGGCGGGAGCGCAGCTTTCAGAAATGCCCGCGGGCGTTTTTCTGCGCCTGTGCGCGCGGGCGGCCGCGGAAGATTTCGCGCCCGGGGCGCTGCTGTCCCTGCTGCGTCATAAATCATGCCTGCCCGGCAAGGACGCGGATGACCTGAACATCCTCGAGGAATGCGCGCTGCGCGGGCCAAAGCCCGGCCCCGGAATCGCCGCCATCCGCCGCCGCATCGACGAATCCGGCGAAAACCCGGAAAGAAAAAAAAACGCGATACGCTTTCTGAACCGGTTTGAAGCGGCCATAACGCCCCTGTCTTCAGCATGGGAGAACGGGGAAAAAGCTGACTTCCCGGATGCGCTGCAATCCCATATCGCGGCGGCGGAAAATCTTGCGGGCGGCGCTGAAAATCTGTGGAAGGGCGAAGACGGCGAGGAAGCGGCGCAGCTTCTGGCGGAACTGCGCGAAAACGCGGATTTCCTGCCGCCCGTTTCGCGCCACGATTACGCAGACATCCTTACTCGCGTCATGCATGGCGCAACGGTGCGCAAAAAAACGGATACGCATCCGCGCCTTTCCATTCTGGGACAAATGGAAGCGCGGATGGTGCATGCGGATACCATCATTCTCGGCGGCCTGAACGAAGGAACGTGGCCGCCCGGCGCCGGATACGATCCGTGGATGTCGCGGCCCATGATGAAAAAATTCGGTCTTCCGCCGCCTGAACGTCACATCGGCCTTGCCGCGCACGATTTCGCGCAGGGTTTCTGCGCGCCGAATGTCGTTCTTACGCGCAGCAAAAAAGCGGCCGGCGCGCCGACGATTGCCGCACGGTGGCTGCAAAGGCTGGACGTCGTTCTGGCGGCCCTCGGGCTTCCCGAAGATGTCCTGACTGCGCGCGGCGCCGCATGGCTTGCCGCCGTTCGCGCGATCGACCATGCGGAAAGGCAAAAACCTTCCGTCCGGCCCTGCCCAGCCCCGGCCCTGCCGCTGCGGCCCCGCAGTCTGTCGGTAACGAAGATTGAAACATGGATGCGCGATCCGTACGGCATTTACGCGCAGTATATCCTGAAGCTTAAAAAACTGGATCCCGTCGAGATGTCGCCGGGCGCAGCGGACAAAGGATCGATTCTTCACGGCGTCCTGAATGAATTCATCCGCGCGCACAAAACGGGTTTACCCGCCAACGCAGCGGACATCCTGAAAGACCTTGGAAGGAAAGCCATCGACGCGCGCGCGGATGATCCCGGCTTCTGGGATTTTTGGTGGCCGCGGTTCGAGCGCATCGCCGACTGGTTCGTCGAGAACGAAGCCGAATGGCGAATGAGCGCTGCGCCGCTGGCAACGGAAATAGGCGGGCAGATCGCGTTTTCCGCGCCGGCAGGCCCTTTCGCCCTGACGGCGCGCGCCGACCGCATCGACAGGATGGCGGACGGAAGCGCCGCGATCATAGATTACAAATCAGGCGGCAATTACGCCGCAACCGCGATCCGGTCCGGCGAAGCGCCGCAATTGCCGCTGGAAGCCCTGATACTGCGCGAAGGAGGATTTCAAAACATTCCCGCAAGCCAGGTAACCTGCCTGGGATACTGGGTTTTGACAGGCGGCGATACGCCCGCGAAAATAACGGCCATCGAGGACGGCGCGGGCGAAGCCGCGGACAAAGCCGGAGCCGGCCTGTCCGCGCTGCTTGCCGCGTTCGACAACCCGGATACGCCCTACTACAGCCTGCCCGACCCGGACCGCGCGCCGCGTTTCAACGATTACGAACATCTGGCGCGCGTTAAAGAATGGGTTGCGCTGGACGATTCCGGATCGGAGGCCGCATGACGGCACAGGCGCGGAAAAAACATCTGCGGAAGGATGGCGCGCGCCCGGCGGAATCGCCCGATGCCCGGCAGCGTCGCGCATCCGACCCCGCGCGGTCCGCGTGGGTCGGCGCGTCGGCCGGAACGGGCAAAACAAAAGTTCTGACCGACCGCGTGCTGCGCCTTCTCCTCCCCCGCGAAGACGGCAGCCCGGGCGCGGAGGCGCACCGCATCCTGTGCCTGACTTTCACAAAGGCAGCGGCAGGCGAGATGAGAAACCGCATCGGCAATAAGCTGGCGCGGTGGGCGGCGGCGGATGAAAAAATTTTGCGCGAAGATCTCGAAAAGCTTCTGGGACGCGCAGCGAGGAATGAGGAAATCGGAGCGGCGCGGCGGCTGTTCGCATCGGTAGTCGATGCGCCCGGCGGCCTGAAAATCATGACCATACATTCTTTCTGCCAGTCCGTTCTCGGCCGTTTTCCGCTGGAGGCCGGGCTGCCGCCGCATTTTGAACCGCTGGAAGACGAGGCGGCGCAAGCCGTTCTGGCGCAGGCGCGCGGGGAAATCATGGCGCAGGCGCGCGCAGCCCCGGATACGGACACCGGAACGGCTTTTCGGAAGCTGGCCGCTGCCGCAAGCGAAGAGACCCTTTCGACCCTGATTGACAATATCGTGCGCGAACGCCGACAGGCGCGCGATGTTTTGAAAAAGAACGGCGGCGCGGCAGGCTTTGAATCCGCGCTCGCCGAAACGCTGGACGTGGAAGACGGGGTTGATGCGCGAGACATTCTTTATAATGCCTGCGCGGACGGCGCATTCGATGCGGAAGTCCTGCGGAGCATGGCTGAAATACTTTCCGAGCACGGCAGCCCCAAAAAGGACGGGGATGCGGCGCGGGCTGTCCTGTCATGGCTTTCAATGAACCATACGGAAAGATTTTCCACCTTCCCGGCCTATCGCGCAACGTTCATTAAAAAGGACGGCGATGTGCGCGCGGACGTGCCGGGGAAAAAAGTTCTGGCCGCCTTTCCGGAGGCGGGCCGCGTTTTTTCGGATGAAGCACAAAGAATTCTTGCCATAGAGGATCGCGTAAAAGCGGCGGAATGCGCAGATCTTACGGCGGCGCTTTTCCGGTTCGGCGGCGCCGTTCAGGAACGCTACGAGCAAATGAAGAGCATGCGGGCGGCGCTTGATTTCGACGATCTTATTATCCGCACGATGGAGCTTCTGAAAAAGGATAATATGGCCGGATGGGTCATGTACAAGCTGGACGGCGGCATAGACCACGTCCTTGTCGACGAAGCGCAAGACACGAATCCCGAGCAATGGGACACGATCGCCGCACTGTGCAATGATTTTTTCAGCGGCACGGGCGCAAGAGAAGAATCTGCTCGCACTGTATTCGCGGTCGGCGACGAAAAACAATCCATCTACGGATTCCAGCGCGCCGCACCGGAGATGTTCAGACAGATGCGCGCATTCTTTTCGGAGCGCGCGGATGCGGCAAAAGCGATTCTAACGCAGGAATCGATGACTACGTCTTTCCGGTCGGTCCCCGCAGTGCTGCAATTCGTCGATGCGGCATTCGCGCCCGATGCCATGCGCGGCGGCATTGACGATTTGCCCTTGCATCACGAAAGCGCGCGCGCTGGCCATGCCGGGCTGGTTGAAATATGGCCGTTGTTTCAGATGCCGGACAAGAATGACAACGACCCGTGGACACCACCCGTTACCGTGCGCGAATCGCGCGGAAGCGGGGCGCGCCTGGCCGAACATATCGGGCAGACGGTCAGAAATTGGCTGGACAAAGGCGAAATGCTGCCCGCACGCGGACGCGCCATCCGGCCCGGGGACATTATGATACTCATGCGCAGTCGGTCGGCGCTCGTCGGCCAGATTATCCGTGCCCTGAAGACCCGCAACATCCCCGTCGGCGGCCTTGATAGAATCGCGCTGGGCAAGGAACTGGCCGTGCAGGATCTTCTGGCCGCGGCGCAGTTCGCCCTGCTTCCTTCCGACGACCTGACCCTCGCCTGCCTTCTGAAGTCGCCGTTCATAGGATGGGACGATGGGCGTCTCGAAAAACTGGCGGCAAACCGCGCGGGAACATTATGGGATGAATTGGCTGGAAATGAATCATTTCGCAACATTGTTATCTGGTTGCGACAAA
The DNA here is from genome assembly GCA_016198545.1 of Pseudomonadota bacterium. Taxonomy (GTDB): domain Bacteria; phylum Pseudomonadota; class Alphaproteobacteria; order Micavibrionales; family Micavibrionaceae; genus JACQIJ01. The sequence continues at coordinate 6,038 of JACQIJ010000136.1, read as the reverse complement.
TTATTTCTCTTGCGGCAATGGCTCACCCTTACGAGTTTTTCGATTATATTTTACATACTAATTGCCCCGGTGCGCCGGACAACCGCAGCGGCCTGTATGCCCTGACTGAAAGGCTGGGGCATGAAGCAATCGATCCCGTCGAGGAATTTTTGAATGCTACAATGTCATTTGAAAGAGACAATATACCATCCCTTCAGGATTTCCTGATATGGACGGGCCGCGGCAAATCGGATATCAAGCGTGAACAGGAAGAGGCCGGCGGATATGTACGCATCATGACCGTCCACGGCGCCAAGGGCCTGCAGGCGCCTGTTGTCGTCCTGCCCGATACGGTACGATCAGCTTCATCCGGCGGGTGCGATTCACGTCTGTACTGGCCCGCGAAGACGGGGCTGCCCGTTCCCCTGTGGGCACCACGAAAAAGCGCCGAATGCCGCCTGTTTTCGCAAATGCGGCAAGCAATGGATGAAAAACAGGATGAGGAATATAAACGGCTTTTCTACGTTGCTCTGACGCGCGCCGAAGACAGGATCTATATCGGCGGCAACGCAGGACGCAGCGCGGCAAATCCGCAGAGCTGGCACAATTACGCCCTTGCCGCCGCAGAACGTATCAAAGAGATGGAAAGCGCCCCCTTCGCATCGAAGTTTTTCCCGGATGCGCCGCCCATGCTGCAATTTGAGGATGAGCAAAAAGCCGGCCCGCAGGATCCGTCCACACCGCAAAAAACCGGGGTTGATCCGCAAGGCATCCTGCCGGATACGGGATGGGCATACATAAACGCGCCTGAAGAACGCGCGGGCCGGGTCATAACCCCGTCGCATGCCGCTTCAAACGCCGGTTCACCGGCGGCGGCTTCGCCGGGCGACAGGGACGCATACCGTTTCCGGCGTGGAATCGTAACGCACAAATTGCTGCAGCATCTGCCCGACCTGCCTGTGGAAAGGCGGCGCAGCGCGGCTGAATTGTTCGTCGCCGCGCACGCGGCCGACCTGCCCGCAGACATGCGAAAGGATATTGTGAATGAAGTCATGAACATTATTGAAAATATCGCCTTTGCGCCGCTGTTCGGCTCCGGTTCGATGGCGGAAGTTCCCGTCACGGGCCAAGCGGAAAACGCTGTCGTCAGCGGCCAGATCGATCGTCTGCTCGTGACGGATTCCGAAATATGGATTGTCGACTACAAAAGCAACCGGCCGCCGCCCATCTGTGCAGAGGACGTGCCGTCATCCTATAAGATTCAGATGAAATGCTACAGCGACATTGTTTCTAAAATATACAAGGGGCAGAAGGTTAAGACTTTCCTCCTCTGGACCGACGGACCGCGGATGATGAAAATTGACACCTGAATGGTGTGGAACGGGTTGCCGGCCCACTTGACCGAAAGGGCAAAGATTCCATATCGTTTACGGGTTACGAACAACGAAAACGCATGAAAGGAACTGCATATGGCCAGCGTCAGTGTATCGGACAAGGATTTCGAAAATCAGGTTCTGAAGGCAGACCAGCCGGTCGTCGTGGATTTTTGGGCCGAGTGGTGCGGGCCGTGCAAGGCCATGTCCCCGCTGGTCGACGAACTGGCCGCGGAGATGGCGGGAAAGGTCAAGGTCGTCAAGATCAATATCGACGACAGCCCCGAAGCGCCGACAAAATACGGCGTGCGCGGCATCCCGACCTTCATGGTGTTCAAGGGCGGCAAAGTCGTCGATACGCGCGTCGGCGGCATGTCGAAGACGGCCTTTTCCGATTGGATTAAAGCCGCTATCTAGCGGACCTCTTTCCGTCTGTTGCGAGGGACGCCGGGAAATGAAAAACTGCACTGCCGACAGGGGCGCAAGCGGATTTATCCTTCCCGACGCCGATAAAATGCCGATAGGCAGCCATTCCCTGGCGCGGTGGCTCTGGTTTTTTCTGGAACCTTACAAGAAAGTGATCGCCGCCTATACAGCCTTCCGTCTCCTGCGTTTTACGTACCTTGCCACGCTGCCGCTTGCCATCGGAAAAACAATAGACGCTTTCGAAACAGGATGGGCATTCGGCCATGCGCGGGAAATAACGATCCTGTTGTCGATATACTTCGCCATATACGCTTTTTTCCTGCTGACCATCAGTGTTTTTTATGGGGAGTCTGCCACGGAAGACAGGATAATACGCGGCCTGACCCTTTTCAGCGTAAAGCACATGAACGGCCTGTCGCTGCACTGGCATGAAACTCAAGGGTCGGGGGGGAAGCTGCAACGCATAATGACGGCGCGCGGGAGCTTAAAGCAGCTGTATCGCCTTTACAAATGGTATCTTGTGCCGTTCATCAGCGCGCTGATCGGCATTGTCATTTCCATTTTCATGATAAATGCGCCGTTCTGGTTTATTTTTCTTTACGCCGGGTTTGTGATCAACTTTTTCGCAGCGGCATGGATTCTGGCGCGGCGCCTTCCCGAGCTTCACGATAAGCACAACTACGCCCTCGAGGGACTCCTGGCGGGCGTTTATGAATTCGTGAGCGCCATCCGTACCGTCAAGGCTTTCGACATGAGAGGCTACATTGAAACCCGCGCCCTGCATATGGAGGGGCGCGGGCACGCCGCGATGCGCGATGTTTTCCGGGCCGTATTTACAAAATGGACGGTACTGAACGGCGTAGCCGTATTCTGGCTTGGACTGTTCGCCATCTTGTGCCTGAACGGGATTTTTAACGGCTGGATCAGCTCCGGCGCTTTCGCAACCTGCTTTTTTCTTGCGCATAGTCTTTGGAAAATCTTGGAAGAGCTTGTCTATATGCAGGACGAAGCCATTGAAGCTTGCGCCGGATTGTTAAGACTGACTGAAACGCTAAATCAAAAACCGCAGATATTGGATTTATCTCCCGTAAGACCGCTTGATCCTGGATGGAAGAATATCGCCTTCGACAAAGTCTGTTTTTCATACGAAGGACAGGCGCGCTGCGCGCTTGATAATTTTTCACTCTCGATAAGACGGGGGGAAAAAATCGCGCTTGTCGGAAAAAGCGGCGCGGGAAAATCGACGATGGTCAAGCTGCTCCTGAAGCAGATGTGGCCGGTCAGCGGCAAAGTATCCGTCGACGGCACAGACCTGCGCAATATCGGCATCAGCGATTGGCTGTCGGATATAAGCTACGTTCCGCAAGACGTCGATCTTTTTAACATGAGCATACGGGAAAATATTCTTCTGGATCGCTTGGACGAAACGGGTGAAAAAGCTTACCTTGCCGCGCTCGAACAATCGGCGCTGCGCGATTTTATAGACAGTCTTCCCGATGGCGACGCCACGCTGGTCGGCGAACGGGGCATGCGGTTATCGGGCGGACAGAGACAGAGACTCGGCATTGCGCGCGCATTGGTGCGCGGCGCGAATATCATTGTTTTCGACGAGGCGACCAGCTCCCTCGACAGCCTGTCGGAGGATGCGATACGTCAGGCCATCGAAAAATCGTTTTCCGGCAAGACGCTTATCCTGATAGCGCATCGTCTTTCAACTGTGCGGCGTGCCGACCGCGTCCTGGTTCTGGATGACGGCCGCCTGGCCGAACAGGGGCGGTTTGACGAACTCATTTCACAAAACGGGATATTTGCGAAACTCTGGGATCTGCAGTCCGGCCATTACCTTGATGACGACGTCAGAAAAGCGCAATGATCAGCGCGCTATAAGAACTTCGTAGAAATAGTAGGCAGCGGCGCCTTCGCGGAAACATCCGGCCGTCCTGCCGGCCAGCGCAGCGGACGATGCCTCGTCCCCCACCGTTTGGGCGTAGGCCGCCGCGCCCGTAAACGGCGCGGTCGTATCGAGGCTTGTGTCGACGGGCGGATCCCCGGACGGGTTAGCGACATCCAGAAGATCGTTTATCATAGCACAAACTTCCCTGATGACGTTCGGCTGCACCATCAGAAGATCCGCCCCGGCGGCATCGCCCGTGGTTGTGCCGACCAGTTCGATTTCATTATTGGCGATGAACGCCCAGGAAGATGGAGCCGTCAGCGCATCGGCGGACGCGCTTTTGAAAACGATAGCCCCGCCCGCAGGATCGAAAATCATGCAATCGCCCGCCGCGCAGTTCGCGTTGGCGTAGCCGGTCAAGGCCGGATCGTCGAATTCCAGCGTATTGAACGCCACCCCGCGCAAGCGCAATTGCTGTACGGCGCGCTTGACCGTATCGGCATATTCGACGATTTCCGAAGCCAAAAGCCGCTGCCTGTCCGTCGTCAGATTTTGCACCGATGCCCGGCTGCCCATTGCGACGGCATAAGACAACGCTGCCAGCAATGCGACGGCAATCAGGATATAAAACATCACGTTTCCGGATTCGGCGGCTTTCATCTTTTTCTATAATACAAATAACGGTGGCAAAGTCGATAGACGCATCGTCAAAAATATTCTAGTTTTCACAAAAGCGTAAGGACAAAGTGACCTGAAATCATGGGCCCCGACATTAGCGAAAATATCATCACCGAGGCGGAAAAAGAGGCCAAAAAGGCGTTCGACTATGTGCTGGACAGCTGCGAGGCGATCGGCCAGACCATCATGCACCTGTTTCAGGCCATCGGCAGGCTGAGCGTATTCATCATCCAGTCCATTGCCCACGTCTTCATGCCGCCCTTTTTTCCACGCCTGATCCTGCGGCAGATCGTCGATATCGGGTATTACTCCCTGCCGGTCGTGGGAATGACCGCCCTGTTTACCGGCATGGTGCTGGCGCTGCAAAGCTTTACCGGATTCGCCCGCTTCAACGCCGAAAGCGCGATCGCGGCGGTCGTCGTCCTGTCGGTCACGCGGGAACTGGCCCCTGTTCTGGCGGGCCTTATGGTCGCTGGCCGCGTCGGCGCGTCGATGGCGGCGGAAATCGGCACGATGCGGGTGACGGAGCAGATCGACGCGCTGACCACGCTGTCCGTCAACCCTTTCAAATACCTGATCGCGCCGCGCATCATCGCAGGCACGCTGATGCTGCCTGCGCTGGTTCTGGTCGGCGACATCATCGGCGTCTTCGGCGGCTACCTCGTCAGCATCTACAATCTGGGATTTTCACCGGGCAGCTACCTGACGCAAAGCTGGAATATTCTTGAAACGATCGATGTCGTATCGGGTCTTGTGAAAGCGGGGGTATTCGGATTCGTCGTCGCCGCGATGGGGTGCTATCACGGCTTTCATTCCGGGCGGGGCGCGCAAGGCGTCGGCACGGCCACGACCTATGCCGTGGTTTCATCCTCCATCCTCATTCTTATTTTCAACTACGCCCTGACGCAGATATTTTTCTCATGAGCAGCATAAAACTCAAACTATCCGGCGTAACGAAAACCTTCGGGTCCAAAAAGGTACTGCAGGGCATCGACCTTGAAATCCCGCAGGGAAAATCCCTCGTCGTCATCGGCGGATCTGGAACGGGCAAGTCCGTGATGATCAAATGCGTCCTGGGCCTTATCCAGCCTGATGCGGGATCCATTCTGGTCGACGGGCGGGAAACCGTCGGACTGGACGCGCGCGAACGTGACAAGGTCATGCGCAAATTCGGCATGCTGTTCCAGAGCGCGGCCCTGTTCGATTCCCTGAAGGTCTGGGAGAATGTCGCCTTCGGCCTGATACAGGGGCGCGGCATGGACCGCAAGGAAGCCAAGCGGATCGCGCTTGAGAAGATGAAAGCCGTTGGCCTCGACGAAGCAGTGGGAGAACTGTTCCCGGCCGAGCTGTCCGGCGGCATGCAGAAACGCGTGGGACTGGCCCGCGCCATTGCTGCTAATCCGGAGATCATTTTCTTCGATGAGCCGACGACGGGCCTCGACCCGATCATGGCGGACGTCATCAACGACCTGATCGTCAAGACAGTCAAAAATCTGGGCGCGACGACGCTTTCCATCACCCACGACATGGCCAGCGCCAGGAAAATCGCTGACTACGTCGCCATGATATGGCAAGGAAAAATCATATGGCACGGCCCCGTAGCCGACCTTGACCGTTGCGGCAACCCGTATGTCGATCAGTTCATCCACGGCCGCGCCAGCGGCCCAATCACGAACGCAGCCTAAGTC
>JACQIJ010000118.1 GCA_016198545.1 Pseudomonadota bacterium | reverse complement strand
CGCTCCGCAACCAGATGGGTGGTATAATATCAATAATCGGGGCATCTGGCAGCCTCGAAGTCAGTGCGGTAAAGTGATGGCGGGATGAAAAAACCTCATTGTTTCAGGATTGTAATGGAAGACGATGCGCCGGGGCCGGGCATCCCCGATGATGGCGATTCCGGCCATGAGGAACGCAAGCAGACGGGCTTGTTGCTCAAGCCTCGCCCCAAGGTCAAAAAACCATCGATGTATAAAGTTCTGCTCCTGAATGACGACTACACGCCGATGGAATTCGTCGTTCATATTTTGGAAAGGTTTTTCAACAAGAATCGGCAGGAGGCGACGGATGTCATGCTGCACGTTCATCGGCGCGGCGTCGGCATATGCGGCATATATACTTACGAGGTCGCCGAAACGAAAGTGCAGCAGGTCATGGATTTTGCCCGCGCGAACGAACAGCCTCTGCAATGCACGATGGAGAAGGAATAACCGATGTTGTCCCGCAACCTTGAACAGACCCTGCACCGCGCCTTGACCCACGCCAACGAACGGCGGCATGAGTACGCGACGCTGGAACATCTGCTGCTGGCTCTGACCGAGGATCAGGATGCGATGGCCGTTCTGCGGTCCTGCGGTGTATCATTATCGGAGCTGCGCGACCAGATCGCGCAGTATCTCGAAAACGACCTGACCTACCTGGTCAACCGCAACGCGGACGAAGCGAAGCCGACCACGGCCTTCCAGCGCGTTCTGCAGCGCGCGGCAATTCACGTGCAGTCCTCGGGCCGCGAGGAAGTGACGGGGGCCAACGTTCTGGTCGCCATGTTTTCCGAGCGCGACAGCCACGCGGTCTTTTTCCTGACCGAGCATGAAATGACGCGCTTTGATGCCGTCAATTACATTTCGCACGGCATCGCGAAAGTGCCGGGGCAGTCCGAAGCGCGTCCGCCGCAGGGCGCGGAAAACGAGGCCGATGACGGCAAGACGGTCAAGACGGGCCGGGATGCGCTGGAGGCTTACTGCGCGAACCTGAATGCCAAGGCGAAGAAGGGAAAGATCGACCCGCTTATCGGCCGCGACAAGGAAGTGGAGCGCACGATCCAGATTTTATGCCGCCGCGCCAAGAACAACCCGCTTTATGTCGGCGATCCCGGCGTCGGCAAGACGGCCATCGCCGAAGGGTTGGCCAAGCGCATCGTCGAGGGTCAGGTTCCCGATGTTTTGAAGGATTCAACCATATACGCGCTCGACATGGGCGCGCTTCTGGCCGGCACGCGCTACCGCGGCGATTTCGAGGAACGCATGAAAGCGGTCATTTCTGAAATCAGTAAGCTGGATGGCGCTGTGCTGTTCATCGATGAAATCCATACGATCATCGGCGCGGGCGCGACCTCCGGCGGCGCAATGGATGCTTCCAATCTTCTGAAGCCGGCTCTTTCCAGCGGCGCGATACGCTGCATCGGTTCGACGACCTACAAGGAATACAGGAACCATTTTGAAAAAGACCGCGCGCTGGTGCGCCGGTTCCAGAAAATCGACATACACGAACCCAGCGTCGCCGACACGATAGAAATTCTGCGCGGCCTGAAGCCTTATTACGAAAAGCATCATCATGTGGAATACGATGATGACGCGATCCGCGCAGCAGTGGAATTGTCCGACAAATATATCGGCGACCGCAAGCTGCCTGACAAGGCGATTGATATTATCGATGAAGTCGGCGCGGCGCAGATGCTTCTGCCCCCCGACAAACGCAAAAAGAAAATCGGCGTACGGGATATCGAAGGGGTTGTATCGGCGATCGCGCGCATTCCGCCTGCGACGATGACTAAAGACGCGAAGGAAGCCTTGCAGAATCTGGATCGCGACCTGAAAACGATGGTATTCGACCAGGACGAAGCCATCCGCATGCTTTGCGATTCCATCAAGATGTCGCGCGCCGGGCTGCGGGAGCCGGAAAAGCCCATCGGGTGCTATCTGTTCAGCGGCCCCACGGGCGTCGGAAAGACCGAAGTGGCGCGGCAGCTGGCAAAAACAATGGGCATAGAGCTGAAGCGGTTCGACATGTCCGAATATATGGAACGGCATGCGGTATCGCGGCTTATCGGTACGCCGCCGGGCTATGTCGGGTTCGAGCAGGGCGGCCTCCTGACCGATGCGGTGGATCATCATCCGCACTGCGTTCTGCTGCTGGACGAAATAGAAAAGGCGCATCCGGATATTTTCAATATTTTGCTGCAGGTTATGGATTACGGCAAGCTGACCGACAATAACGGCAAGACCATCGATTTCCGCAACGTAATCCTCATCATGACGACGAACGCGGGCGCGCAGGAATTGGCAAAGGCGCCGATGGGATTCGAGCGCGATGCCCGCATGGAAGACGATCAGGAAGCGATCAAGCGCCTGTTTTCGCCGGAATTCCGCAACAGGCTGGATGCCGTCGTGCCGTTCAGGGCTCTGCAGCCGCAGACAGTGGCGCGCGTGGTCGACAAATTCATCATGCAGCTGGAAGCTCAGCTGGCCGAGAAAAACGTCCTCATCGCCCTGTCCGACGAGGCGCGCGCATGGCTGGCGGAAAAAGGATACGACCCGGCGATGGGCGCGCGGCCTCTGACCCGCCTCATACAGGAAAAAGTCAAACGCCCGCTGGCCGAAGAGCTTCTGTTCGGCAAGATCACCGAGGGCGGCAGCGTCCTGGTCGATCTGAAAAACGGAGAACTGATTTTTGAATTCGAAACGCCCAAGGTTCCCGCGCGCAAAAAACCCAGCGACAGGGAAGAAGTTCCGCAATAGGCGCAAGGCCGGAATTTTTGTTCCATAAAAACACCTGCATTTATGTTACGAAAATATTTTAATAATATTTCATCCGTGCGGCAATAAAAGTATTGTCTGAAAAGCTTTCTCGTTGTAAGAAAAATATAAGTAAAAAAACGAGCCGCATACATGTGGCCGGAACAGGGAGAGTAAATCATGTCCGATATTATGCTCAGGGGCGAGGTCCTACGGCATGCCGTACGGTTTGCAAACAAGGCCGGCGATTCTATGGTTCTGCCGGAACATCTTTTGCTGGCTGTTTTAAACGACAAGGAAGTCGAAAAGTTTTTGCTCCGCTGCGACGTCCATAAAAAGGACGTCCTGTCCGATATCAATCAATTTCTCGCCGACGAAGGAAGAGTGCCGAGCAGCGGGCTGGGGCAGAACCATGTTACGCTCAGCAGGGATGTTGAAATTATCAGGAATGTTTCCGGCGACCTTGCCATAGCCAACGGTAAAAAGGCTACCGAAGCCGACGCCATAGACGTATTGATGGCGATTGTCGCGCAACAGGATACTCCGTCCGCCCGTTTCCTGAAATATCGCGGCGCAACGCCGGAAAAAACCAGCAGCGAATACAGGCTTATGGGTCGGACGTGGGAGGTATATAACGGCGAAGCGCTCCCTTCCGATCCCGAGTGGATCAAGAGGGCGCAGCACGATCCCGATATGGCTCCCGGCACATATCCCGTCCCGGCGAAAAGGCGGAACAATATTATCCGTGAAAACGTCAAGATGCTGAACGAGTTCGGAACCAACCTGAACCAGCGCGACATCGACGGCAAGATAGATGAAGTCATCGGCCGCAAGGCGGAGGTCGAGCGCGCGCTGCAGATACTCGGCCGCCGCTCAAAGAACAATCCGGTGTTCATCGGCGACCCCGGCGTCGGCAAGACGGCGCTTGCGGAATCGCTTGCGAAACGGATCAATCGGGGGGAAGTCCCGGATTCGATGAAGAACAAGAATATCTGGTCGATTGCCCTGAACGACCTGGTCGCGGGAACGAAGTATCGCGGCCAGTTCGAGGAGCGCCTGAAAGAGCTTGTCAGGGAAGCTTCCCATCCCGACGTAATTCTTTTCATCGACGAAATCGACACGTTGATGGGCGCGGGCAGCGCGGAAGGCTCGGTCGACGCTTCCGCCATCCTGAAACCGGCGCTGGCGCGGGGCGATATACGCGTCATCGGCGCGACCGATAAAAAGGGGTGGAAGCGTATACACGACGAAGGCGGGGCTCTGCGCCGCCGGCTTCAGAAGATAGACCTGGATGAAACTGATTATACAAGCACGCTGCGGATCGTTCACCGCCGCAAGCAGGATTACGAGAAACATTTTGATCTCAAAATACCGAATTCGTCGGTGAAAGCTGCTGTCGATCTGGCGCGGCATTTCGTCATCAATGAAAAGTCGCCCGACCGCGAACTGGATATCATCGATGAGACGGGCGCGCGCCTGTCGCAGATGAAGCCGCCGAAGAAAGCGATGGAAATCCCGGATGTCGAGCAGACCGTGGCCAACAGGACGGGCATGAACGTCAATAACGTCCGCGCCAACGCTGGGGATGTCGTTGCCGCGCTGGATAAAGCACTTAAAAGCGAGGTCTTTAACCAGGATGACGCCATCAACGGGATCGTGGCGGCCTACGCGCGCGCGCGCGCGGGCCTCAAGAAGCAGGATCAGCCGATCGCCTCCTTCCTGTTCCTTGGAAAGACCGGAACGGGAAAGACGGAATCGGCGAAGGTTCTTGCGAAGACGCTGGGGGTTCCGCTGCACCGCATCGATATGTCCGAATACATGGAGAAATTCAATGTCTCCCGTCTTACGGGATCTCCCCCCGGCTATGTCGGGTATGAGGAAGGCGGCCAGCTGACGAATGCCGTCCGTGAAAAGCCGAATGCGGTCGTCCTTTTCGATGAAATCGAAAAGGCGCACCCGGATGTTTTCAACATTCTGCTGCAGATTCTGGATGACGGCCGCCTGACCGATAGCCAGGGCAACGTTGTCAAATTCGGCAACACGATCATCATCATGTCGTCAAACATACAGCAGATTAAAAGCGGCAAGGTCGGCTTTGATGATGATGCCGAACCGCGGACCAGCGGGGGAAAACTGAATGCCCACAGCCCCGAGCTGGCCAGGCATTTCCGGCCGGAGCTTCTCAACCGCATGACGGCGATAGCCCAGTTCAACGACCTGGGGCTTAAGGATCAATACAATATTGCACGTAAAATCATGAAGGAAATAAACGAACTGGCGCGCAGCAAGAAAATCCGCATCGATCTGACGGATTCCGCCATCGATTATGTGGCGCGTAACGGGTTTGACGCGGTTTACGGCGCGCGCCCGATGAAGCGTTTCATAGACCAGGAAATCGCTCAGGCCGTATCGGAAAAGATAAACAGGGGCGAACTGAAAAAGGGATGGGCCGTTCTTGTGGATTGCCGGAAGGACAATGAAGGCAAGGAGATCCTGTCTTTTGTCTTCAATGGCCGCCTGAACAGGAAGAAGCCCGTGAATGACTCTGCGCCGGAAGCAACGCCGGGCGCATCTCCCTCTGCGGCATCCCCGCTTCCCTCATAAGGGAACGCGCCGGTCAACGCGCAATCAGAACCTGAAAAAAGTGGTATGTTCCGGCGGCGGGCGTTCCCGCGCCTTCGAAGCATCCGGCGCGCCGGCCTTCTATTTCCGGGTCGCCGCCGCCGATGGATTGCGACGCCGCATAGGTTCCCGTGAATTTGGTTGTAATGTCGGCATTGCCGCTGTCCTGCGGCGGCGTTTCGCCGGGGTTCGTCACGCCCAGAAGATCGTTGATTTCGATGCACAGGGTTCGCGTCACCCACGGCAGCATGACCAGAAGATCCGGCGCAGCCGTTCCCACGCCTGTTACGGCATTGTCTCCGGAAAAAACCCACTGCCCGAAATTTGCTTCCGCCGACTGGCTCTGGTCCAGCCAGTCGGCCGCCACCGGTTCCGAATAATTCATGCCGCTGCCGGCGGGACTGAATATTTTGCATGAATCGCCGCCGCATCCGGCATTGGCATAACCGGCGACGGCTGCCGTTTCGAAACTTATTTCCGTATCGATAATGCCGTCAATTTCCATGCCCTGCGCGGCGGAACGCAGGGATCGCCCGAACTGCAGGATTTCCGTAGCCTGCAGGCGGCGCAATTCATCGTTCGTCGATCCGCCGCCGCGCATCATTTGTGCCACCGCGAAGCTGAGTGCGGCGAACAGCGCGATCGCTATCAGTATATAGACAAGGGCGCTGCCCGATTCACGGGAAAAACGGTTCATCATCGTTCCATTGTCAAAGAAAAAGGGGGCCGTGAAAAGCCCCCTTTGAATCGGAAGTAAGGATTTTTCCGCCTATTTCATTTGGGGCTGAAGGGAACGACGTTTTCGCCTCCCTTCGGTTTTGCCGCCTGTTCGGCCAGGTATTTTTCGCGCTCGATGATAAAACGCTTGCCGACCGCCATCGGATCTTTCCTATTATCGGGGTCGATTTCGTCATATTCCATCAAGTCTATTTTCTTAATGAGTTCCAGATACGACGCCCGTGCCGCCATGTCCTTGGGAGGCATGATCTTGTCCACAAGGCCGGCGCGAACCATCATATGGGCATTGAATATCCTGTCCCTTTCGGTCATTTCGTTGATCAGATTCTTGAACTGCTCATAGGGGACGCCCATAAAGTCGGCATATTGTATTTCCATGCGACGGCGCGTCTTGTCGATGTGATCCGCAGAGATTCTTATTTCCGTCTCCTGCCCATGAGATCCTCCCGACGGCTGGTGCACGAGATTGGCTGTCTGCGGCAGGATGAAACGGTGGCCCTTGGCGCCGGCCGCAAGGATGAAAGACCCCATCGAGGCGCACATTCCCATGCCCACTGTATTAACCCTGGGTTTGACATACACCATCGTGTCGACGATGGCGAGTCCGGCGCTGATGCTGCCGCCCGGGGAATTTATATACATGGTTATATCTTTTTCAGGATCCTCGGCTTCGAGGTATAAAAGCTGCGCAATCACCAGCCCGGCCGTAACGTCATCTACGGGGCTGTTAAGAATAATGATTCTGTCCTTAAGCAGGCGGGAAAAAATGTCGTACGCGCGCTCGCCGTTTTTTTCCTTCTCAACCACCATCGGCACGAGATTGGCCTGAGGGTTGAATTGTGGGGAAATTACTTTTTCTTCTCTCATGCTACGCTCCCTGTTGGTGCGGATTGTTTACCGCAAGAGGTTATTATTTTTTTATTTGAAGTACGCTAAAGGCTAGAATAATTTTCTTGCAGCGGCAAGCGATAAGAAACAGGGCCTTGTTTATGAACAATAATAATATAACAATTCTGGTCGCCGACGAGGATGCGCAAAGCCGCCGGGTGATTGCGGAAGCGCTGGCCGGGGAGGGGCGTGACATAATGCAGGCGCTGGATGGCGGCACCGCCATCAAGGTCGTGGAGGACCGGCCTGTCGACATTGCCATCGTCGCTCACCGGATGAGCCCTCATACGGGATTTGAGTTCGCCCGGCACGTCTTGATGAAAAAATATCCGGTCAGCCTGATTTTACTGGTTGATGAATCATCGACGGATTTGCTGACCGAAGCGCGCAGGCACAATATCAAGCATGTCGTCAATAAGCCGGTTAATACCGACCGGTTGCTGGAAACGGTAAGGCGCGTTCTGCGCGAGCGCACGGCCTAGGCAGGCGGCTATTCCGCTTTTTCTTTTTCCGCGTTCCCTTCGGGCAGGGATTCGACCCACTTTTTTATCTGTTCCAGCCGTTCGTCGCTGTTGGACAGGCTCAGCTGCCATTGGGCGTCGCTGAAATAGCCTTTTTTCATCGTTTCGTCCTCGATTAAAAGCCGCCCTGACGCATCCTTGATACGTTCTTCCATTTCGCTCATTGCGTCCTTGTAGGCGAGGTCGAGTATTTCCAGTTTTCCTTCCTTCCTTATATATTCAAGGAAAGCGGCATAGGCATCGAACGGCAGGAAACTGGTATCGTGCGCGGCCAGCCGCCCGCCATACGCTTCGAACAGGACCTTGCTTTGCTTCCATTCGGAAAGCATGCTTCTTGAAATTTCCGTCTCGATGGAATTGATGATGAATTTGTAATCTTCGGGCAGGCTTTCCGTGTGCTTTTCCCGTTCCTCATAAAATTTCAGGCCCTGTTCCGCAGTATCGATGATGTTTTGCATTTTCTGCGTATCTTCCAGCCCGAACTTTCTTTTTTGCATCATGTTTTTCAGGTATGCGATCATCTTTTTGTCCGCCTCGTAGCTGGCGGTCATCTGCGCGTTCAGCTTTTCGGTGTAGACCTTTATATCCGCATCGGTCGCATCAACGGCCTGCGCTCCGAATTTCTTCACAAGCGCCTGATGCCAGATGACATCCTGAAGCTTTTTTTTGTTTTGCTTGGCTATTTCCCGTTCCAGGGGCGATTGTTGCGCCGGATCGTAAGTGGGAAGCTGTTTGATGAATTCCACATCCTGCGGCTTGAGTTCCTCGCGGCATATCGGCTTGTCGAACAGTTTTGCGACCGCGGCGCATGAACCGGGTTCCGCCGATCGCGCCGCTGCGCTATGCAATGCGAGGATTGCGCATAAAAAGGCAAAAAAACGCATATGTCATTCCCTTCAATGCAACGATGATGGATAAATACGGCTTTTTTGTAAAGGGCGGAAGCGGGCAGGGACTTGATTTGGCCATCTTTTTGCGTCATCCATGATAGGGAAGAAATCTGGCGCAGGTGTAACGGTATGAGTATTTTCAGCTTTCTTGGCGCACAATCTCCGGTCTACACGATATGGGTTACCCTGGCGGGCGGGCGGCGCGTGGGCGTGGATCAGGCCGGGAACCGGTATTACAGAAAGAGGCCGCGGAAAGGGTACAAGCGCGAACGGCGCTGGGTCGTCTATAATGGCGCGCCGGAAGCCTCGAAAGTGCCGCCGGAATGGCACGGCTGGCTGCATCATCAAACGGACAGCCTTCCGGCCGCGCAGGGGGTGTCTTTCCGCCAGCCCTGGCAAAAACAACATGTTCCCAACAGGACGGGAACCGATTATGCTTACCGCCCGCCCGGGCATGTCCTGAAAGGCGGGCATCGGGAAAAGGCGACCGGCGATTACGAGGCCTGGGCGCCCGAGGAATAGAACGGAGAAAAAGGTCTTCAGACATGAAACGCAGCGTCATTGAAACAGTACTCGGAGCCGTCGTTCTTTTCATTGCGGGGTTCTTTCTGATTTTCAGCTATAATACCGCAAACGTGAAGAAGGTCAGCGGCTATGAGGTCACGGCCGATTTCTCCGGCATCGGCGGCCTGGCCATCGGCGACGACGTGCAGATCAGCGGCGTCAAGGTCGGGTCAATAGTGAAAGTCGCTCTTGACCCGGACAGCTATCTGGCGCGCGTGAGCATGAGCATCGATCCGTCGGTAAAACTGCCGGAGGATACGGCGGCGATGATCAGCAGCGAAAGCCTGCTGGGCGGACGATACATGTCGCTCGAACCGGGCGCTGCCGAGGGTACGATCCCGCCCGGCGGGCGCATACAGTATACCCAGGCGCCGCAAAACCTGGAGCAGCTTCTCGGGCAGTTCATTTTTAGCATGCAGGGCAAGGATGAGAAAAAAGGCAATGAGTCAACGCCGGAAGCGACTTACTAAAGCCGTTGCCGTTTTTTTTCTGTGCCTGTTGTGCTTTTTGCCGGGCGCTTCCCGCGCCGAAATGAACGATTATCCCATCGTCAAGCTGCAATCGCTCGATAAAATTACGGCGCGGACGATGGTGTTCGAGGCCAGGGTCGGCAGCGCCATCAAATTCGGCCCCATCTATATAAAGATCCAGTCCTGCCGCAAGGCGCCGCCGATAGAAAAACCGGAAGCGGCGGCTTTTCTGCAGATCTGGGAGAATGTTCCGCCGGACAGCAAGGCGCAGTGGATTTTCAGCGGCTGGATGTTTGCGTCATCTCCGGCTCTGTCGGCGATGGACCATCCGGTCTATGACGTATGGGTGATTGACTGTCTTGATGCGCCCAGCCCGCCTTCCTCGAAGGCCGATATTGCCGGCAAGAAAGAATCCGCTGCCGAGGAAGAGGTGGAAAGCGTTACCGATTCGGAAGGCGAGTCAGGCGAGGGCGAATCCGGCGATGATGTTCCGCATTAACTCGGCCTGATAACCGGAGAGGTGGAGGCAGAGGCGGAGGCGGAGGCGGAAATATTCTGCGCCAGGTCTATTCTTGTCGCCGGTTCTTTCGTCCATGAATGGACATTGGCGAATGCGCCGCGGCGCGTTTTTTCGTAGTAGTCGTTCAGGGCCGCGTAATTTATTTCATTTGCCATGGCGATCGCGTCGTAACACGTCTCAATAAGGACATTGTGTCCGGCTTTTACGTCTTTCTGTCCGACGGCGCAGACGCCCGTGATGGGAATAAGCGCGAGCGTCCGTCCCGCGTCGTCGCGCCCGGTCAGGACATAAGAAGGCGCCACTGCAAATCCGGCAAGCATATCGTTGCTTTTGCGGCCGATTTGCTGCGGCGTTTCAAAGTCGGAATCGCACAGGCGCGATGCTTCCCCTGCCTGCTTCCGCTCGAAGACCCGGCTCAGATTCTCTATGTCCACAATGATTGCCATTACCCGTTCAACCCGCTTTCGTTTTTTACAATGGTGTATGTAAACATTAACAAATTATTAATGGTTTTAATAATCCTAATATCGGTGTTTTTTATAGCTTTAATAGGACTTTCAAGAATCAAACTGGGGGAACACTATCCTTCCGACATAATCGGAGGATACGTTTTCGGAACCAGCTTTTTGACCGCGTTAATTTACCTCTACAACTTTAAAAGACAAAAAGCGTAGATAATTTTTGTCCGAAGATCAGAACAAAAATTAATAGAGCGGTTAGAGCTGTAGTTAACACAAATCCCGCAGATAAATCTTTAATGATTGCAACAACCTCATTTCTCTCGGTAATAAGATGATCAACAAATTCCTCAACAACAGTATTT